>NZ_JAALEB010000365.1:0-2232 GCF_014145165.1 Dietzia sp. Cai40
TTGGCCAGGGCCAGGGGGAGGACCGAGGCGTCGGGGCGCGCCGCGATCACGGTGTCCCTGAGGGCGGCGATCCCGGGGGCGTTCTCGTGCCCGAGGTCATCGGGGAGGAGCACGGCCACGGCCCGGTCCTCCGGCACGAGGGAGACCTCGTCGGCCACCACCCGGCCCACCGAGCCCGTGTCGGTCTCGAGCCACGCGACAGGCCGTCGGCCCGCACGTACCGGGCGCGGCGAGGTCGCCCCCGGGTCGATCTGCGCGAGCAGCTGTTCCGCGACCGCGGAGACTGTCTCCGGGGTGCGGTAGTTGACGGTGAGCTCGCAGAGGACCCACCGGTCGTCCACGTACGGCGAGAGCGCGTCCTCCCACGAGTCGATGCCCGCAGGGCTGGAGGTCTGGGCGACGTCCCCGACGAGGGTCATCCAGCGGTTGGGGGAGCGACGCATCAGCGCGCGCCACGCCATGGCGGACAGCTCCTGCGCCTCGTCGACGATCACGTGACCGAACGCCCACGTCCGATCCGCGCCGGCACGATCCGCGACGGTGAGGTCCGAGTCCGCACTGTGCCGCCGGGCGAGCGACTCCGCGTCGACCACGTCGTACGCCATGAGGACCTCCGGGTCCAGGTCGTCCTCGATGTCCTGGACCGCCGACCCGGTGAGGATCTCGAGCGCCTCCTCCGCCTGACGGACCTGTTCTGCCCAGGCTCGGTCCGCCTCGTTGCCCTCCTCGGTGGGGTCCTCGCCCAGCAGTTCGGCGAGTTCGTCGAGGAGCGGGACGTCGGCCACCGAGAACGCCCCACCGTCGGCGCGGAAGAGGGCCTCCTGGTCCTCGGCCACATAGTCGCCGGCCGCCTCGGAGATCCGCTCGCGGCTGGAGAACAGGTCGGCCAACAATTGCTCCGGCCGCAGGGTGGGCCACCAGTCGTCGATCGCGTCGAGGACCTCGGGCGCGCGTTCGACCTCGGTGCGCAGCGCGGCCCGGTCCTCCGCGTCCAGCAGCGGCCGGGCGGGGTCCCCGAGATCCCCGACCCCGTCGCCCTCGGGGGACCAGGCGGCGTCCTCCGCGTGCCCGACGGGATCGGTCAGGGACGCCACGTACTGCTCCGTGAGAGCGTCGATGATCCTCGCCGCGAACGTGGAACGCGCCTGGTTGTGCGGTCGCCGCGTCATCCGGGCCCGGCCGCGGGCGGCGCGGACCACCGCGGGCGTGAGGACGAGGTCGTGTCCCTCGCACCGCACCACCACGTCCGCCCCCGGGGCGAACTGGCGGGCGCGGACGGCGGCCTTGAGGATGTCGACCATGTCCGCCGAGCCCTTGACCTCCTCGCCGCGGAGAGTCTCCGAACCGGTGGCACGGACCCCGGGGTAGAGGTCGGCGAGTGTGCGCAGGACGACTCCCGACTCGCCGAGCGACGGCAGGACGCGTGCGATGTAGTCGAGGAACCGCGCGTTGGGCCCCACGATGAGCACTCCGCTGCGGTCGAGCCTCCGGCGGTGCGTGTAGAGCAGATAGGCCGCACGGTGAAGGGCCACGGCGGTCTTCCCCGTCCCCGGCCCGCCCTGGACCACCAGGACACCGGCGTGGGGGTTGCGGATGATCTCGTCCTGCTCGCGTTGGATGGTCGCGACGATGTCCGTCATGTGAGCGGAGCGCGCGCTGTCCAGGGCTTCGAGCAGGGCGGATTCCCCCACGACGTCGTCGTGGTCCTCCGGCACCTCACCGTCGACCGGTGCGGTGAGGTACTCGTCGTGGACCCCGATGACCCTCCTGCCGATCGTGCGGAGATGACGACGACGGTGTGCGCCCTCGGGGCGGGCGGTGGTGGCCAGATAGAACGGGCGGCTGTGGTCCGCGCGCCAGTCCAGCAGGAGCGGGGTGAGGTCCTCGTCGTCGTCCCTCAGTCCCACGCGCCCGATCCTCCGGACCTCTCCGTCCTCCATGTCCAGCCGACCGAAGTACAGGCCCAGGTTGGCGGCGTTGAACGCCGCCAACTCAGACGAATAGAGCCGCGCGAACGACTCCCGCTCCGATCGCGCCTGAGGAGTTCCCCCCGTGCCCCGGAGGACGGCGTCGAGGCGGGCCCGGGTGTCGGCCCGGAGTTCCTCGAGACGATCGAGGAGACGGCCGAGGTGGCGCTGTTCCTCGTCGACGGCGTCGTATCCCGTCATGCGCGCTCCTCTCGGGTGGGGACTGCGCATCGGGTGGGTGTACCGCGCAGTGCAGGACAACCAG
>NZ_JAALEB010000366.1:0-2352 GCF_014145165.1 Dietzia sp. Cai40
CCGCCCCGGCGGGGCCGCCCGAACCGGGGGACTACCTCATCAGCTTCATCGGACCGGGGCCGCTCAGGGCGGTCGCGCCCCGGGCCATCGCCCTGGGCGGGATGCCCGGGTGGCGCGGCAAACGCATCGCCGCCGACGGTACCGCGGTCAACCTGCTCGACGACGGCCGCGGAGCTCTGCGCGAGGCCCTGCCGATGCGGGTCACGGTGGAGACGTCCTGGTCGGACGGCCGACCGACGATCGTCTGCTCGTACGGCTCGGACGGGCCCGTGCCGTGGCGCTGGGTCCGCGACGAGTTCCGTGCGCTGGACGACCGCCGGCTCCTGGGGTTGACCTTCGTCGGTGGCCCGTGGTCCCGGATCGCCGCGGCTCCGCTGCTCCTCACGCGCGCCTAGACCGCGCCCGGCCCGCGGCGCGCGGCCGGATCGTCAGCGGTTCGACTCGTACCTCGCGGCCAGGCGCGAGAGCGTCTCGGTGATCCCGGCGGCGTTCTTCTCCGCCATCCCGACGCGCTCCATGACCCGCCCGATCTTCGACTCACGGTTGTCGAAGCTCTCGGTGACCTCGGTCCGCCCGTCGGCGGTCGGGGTGAACTCCCAGCGCCAGCGGTGCCCGGCGGGGTGGGCCCACTCGACGACCTTGAGCTCCGGGGTGTCGACATGCTCGGTCACCGTGGAGGTGATGCGGTACGGGACGCCGTACATCCGCATCCTCGTGGTGAACTTCGCACCCTCGGACAGGGCGGACGGGCCCTTGACGTTGTCGCGGACCGTCCCCGATCCGTCGACGAGGCCGTGCTTCGCGGGGTCGTTGACCAGCGCGAACAACTCGTCGGCGGGGGCGTTGACGGTGACGCGCCGGGCGACGACACGCGGTCCGCGGTCGACTGTGGTGATGGAGGTCATGGGTGGACCGGTCCTCTCGGGAGACGTCGATGACGGTGCAGACCACGAGGGGTCTCGGGTCGGTGGGCCTGCCTCCGGACCACCGTACGCCCGAGTTCCGCCACGTTCCCGGCGACCGCACCGAGGCCGGCGCCGATGACCAGGCCCGGGGCCAGGCCGGTCGGGCCGGCGACCGCGAGCCCGATGATCAGGCCGGCCCCGGCCCCGTAGACGAGTCCCAGGCCGACCAGTGGTCCGGCCGCACGCGATCTCATCACCTCACCGTAGACCCCGGCGCCGCGCTGACGAGGCGGTCACGCAGCGGTCTTGAGTCCGACCACCCCGCCGATGATCACCAGGAGGAAGACCACCTTGGCCGGCGAGACCGGTTCCGCGCCGGTGGCCATGGCGTACAGCACGGTCAGGGAGGCGCCGATGCCGACCCACACGGCGTAGGCGGTTCCCACCGGGAGGCCTCTCATCGCGTAGGCCAACCCGGCCATGCTCACGACCAGGGCGACCCCGAACACCACGGACGGGACGAGCCGGGTGAAGCCCTCGGATCTGCCCAACGCGGTGGCCCACACCGCCTCGAGGATCCCGGACAGAACGAGTACGAACCACGCCATGACAGCCTCCGGCGGGCCGTCTTGTCGCGCTCCGGGTACGGCGCCCCTCGTCCGGGAGACCCGTCCACGGGACTCTGGGGACCATGCTGGCACATCGGGAGCCGGTCCGACCGATCCGGACTCCGACCACAACCGGCGAATCCGTCTCCCCACCCGACCGACTGCGGCATCATCCCCGGTGCGCGACCCTCCGGACGACCGGATGGAGCGCCCCTCGAAAGGACCCCCTTGATCACCCTCACCGTCCTCTACGGAACCCCCGACGACGTCGAGAAGTTCGACGAGTACTACGACGGGACCCACATCCCCCTCGCCCGCGCGGTTCCGGGCCTCGACGACGCCAAGGTCACACGCTTCCTGCCCGGCCCGGACGGCTCCGCACCCGAGTTCCACCTGATGGCCCAGCTGTTCTTCGCGGACGCCGAGGCGATGGGAGCCGCGCTTGCGACGGACGAGGGCCGGGCACTGGTGGCGGACGGGGCGAACCTCGGGATCACCCCGACGATGCTCGTGGGCTCCACCGGGTAACCGCCGGGAACGCGCGGCCGCGGAGGGGCCGTGGGTACGGTGAGGCCACCATGACCCCTCACCACTCCCCCTCTGCGCGGCCGGACCGGGCATCCGTCCCCCCGTTGGCGGTGGCCGTGATCGGCGCCGGCGCGATCGGGACCGCGGTAGCGGAGGCACTGGAGAACGGCGACGTCCCCGGAGCGCGTCTGGTGGCGGTGCTCCGCTCGGGCAGCACGCGCGACGAGGTCGACGCGGCCGTCGATGCCGCCGACGTCCTGGTCGAGGCCGCCGGGGTCGAGGCCGCGGAGGAGTTCGTCCCGCGCGTCACG
>NZ_JAALEB010000367.1:0-2747 GCF_014145165.1 Dietzia sp. Cai40
GCCGGTGACTCCGCCGCCCCCGATGTCGCCATCGCGCCCCGTGACGACACCGAACGGATGGCCTTCGGCGCGTGGGCCGTGGTCACCGGTGCCTCGGCCCCCGGGGTGACCGGCACGCTGCCCGCGCTCGACGAGTCCACCCGCACCGCCCTGGCCGAGCGGCTGTCGACCCGTTGTGGCGGCGAGATCACCGCCGAGCAGCTGGCCGGGGCCACGACGATCGCGGAGGTCGCCGACCTGCTGCGTCCGTTCACCGAGGTGGCGGTCGAGGGCAACATCCGCGTCCTGCGCGAGGGCTCCGCCGACAGCACCCCCCTGTTCCTGTTCCACGCGGCCGGCGGGTCGTCGTTCGTGTACGAGCCGCTGGTCGATCGCCTGGACGGTGACACCCCGGTCTACGGCGTCGAGCGCACCGAGGGGCCGCTGGAGGAGAGGGCCGCCGGGTACCTCGACAGGATCCGGGAGATCGCCTCGGGACGGCCCGTCGCGCTCGGCGGCTGGTCCTTCGGTGGCGCCCTGGCGGTCGAGGTCGCCCGTCAGCTGCGCGCCGCGGACGACGTCGTGGCGCTGGTGGCACTCCTCGACACCGTGCAGCCCTCCGAGCCGATCCCGGACACCCTCGACGAGGCCGAGGCGCGCTGGAAGCGGTACTCCGAGTTCGCCAAGCGGACCTACGGGTTGGACGTGGAGGTGCCGCGGGAGTTCCTCGCCGAGCACGGCGAGGACGGCGTGCTGGGGATGCTGCTCGAGGGCCTGGGCGCCGAGGCGAACGCGATGGGCGGCGGGGTCATCGAGCACCAGCGGGCCAGCTTCGTCGACAACCGCATCCTGCAGAGCGCGGACCTGTCCACGTGGTCGGGCGTCGGCGCGGAGGTCTCCTTCGTGCTCTACCGCGCGGAGCGGATGCACGAGGGCGCGATCGAGCTCGAGCCCCGCTACGCGCGGGTCGACACCGATGGTGGCTGGGGCCGGATCGTCAACGATCTCGAGGTGGTCCAGCTCAAGGGTGACCACCTCGCGGTGGTGGACGAACCCGTGGTCGGTACGGTCGGTAAGCATCTGGCGCGTCGTCTCTCGGAGATCGACGCGGGAGTACTGAAGGGATCGGACGCGTGACGGCTAGGACCACCGCGGAGAAGCTCGCGGAACTGCGGGTCAAGACCGAGCAGGCCCGGGACCCGGGCAGCGAGCGGGCCAGGGCCCGCCGGGACGCCGCGGGTCACACCCCGCCGCGGGAGCGCATCGCGGAGCTGCTCGACGCGGGCAGCTTCGTGGAGATGGGCCAGCTGGCCAAGGCTCCCGGCAGCCCGGACAACCCGTTCGGGGACGGCGTGGTGACCGGCCGCGGCACCATCGACGGTCGTCCGGTGGTCGTGTACGCGCACGACAACACGGTCTTCGGCGGGTCGGTGGGCGAGGGCTTCGGCAAGAAGGTCTGCGCGATCATGGACTTCGCCCTCAAGGTGGGGTGCCCGATCATCGGGATCAACGACTCCGGTGGGGCCCGCGTCCAGGACGCCGTCACCTCGCTGGCCTACTACTCCGAGATCTCCCGGCGGCAGTATCCGGCCTCCGGGTACGTGCCCCAGATCTCGATCATGCTGGGCAAGTGCGCGGGCGGCGCCGTCTACGCCCCCGCGACCACCGACTTCGTGATCGCGGTCCAGGACCAGGCGTACATGTTCGTCACCGGGCCCGACGTGATCCGGCAGGTCACCGGCGAGGACGTCACCATGGACGAGCTCGGCTCGGCCCTGCAGCAGGCCAAGAACGGCAACGTCAACCACGTCGCCGTGAGCGAGCAAGACGCCTTCATGTACGTGCGTAACCTGCTGAGCTACCTGCCGTCCTCGGCCGCGGAGAAGGCGCCGCGGATCAACCCGGGTCTCGAGGCGGAGACCACGGAGTCGGACCGACAGCTGGACTCGATCATCCCGGACTCGGACAACGCCGCGTACGACATGCACGACGTGCTCCTGCGGATGTTCGACGACGGCGAGTTCGTGGAGACCTCCGGGCAGTTCGCGTCCAACATCATCACGGGTTTCGCCCGGGTCGACGGTGAGTCCGTCGGCGTCGTCGCCAACCAGCCCCTGCACCTGTCGGGCGCGTTGGACATCGACGCCTCGGAGAAGGCCACGCGGCACATGATGCTGTGCGACGCCTACTCGATCCCGCTGGTCTACGTGGTGGACACCCCCGGCTACCTCCCGGGCGTGCAGCAGGAGAAGCTCGGCATCATCCACCGCGGGGCCAAGATGGGTTTCGCCGTGGTGGCGGCCTCGGTCCCCAAGGTCACGTTCGTCGTCCGCAAGGCCTACGGCGGCGCGTACGCCGTGATGGGGTCCAAGAACCTGGGCGGCGACCTCAACTTCGCGTGGCCCACCGCCCGCATCGCGGTGATGGGTGCCGAGGGCGCGGTCGACCTGCTGCAGCGTCGTCAGATCGAGGAGGCGGGCCCCGAGGAGGGTCCCAAGCTCCGCAAGCAGCTGATCGACATGTACAACGAGTTCATCGCGACCCCGTACACCGCCGCCGAGCGCGGGTACATCGACGCGGTGATCGAGCCGTCGCAGACCCGCCTGGTCCTGCGCGGCGCGTTGGCCCAGCTGCGCGACAAGGTCCGCAACGAGCCCCCGCGCAAGCACCCGATCGCACCGCTGTGACCCTTCCGGCCGGCTGACCCGCCCACTGCTCGGCCCGCCCACAGCCCGGCCCGTCCACTGCCCGGCCCGCCCTCCCCGGGG
>NZ_JAALEB010000368.1:0-7770 GCF_014145165.1 Dietzia sp. Cai40
CCGGGCGCGCCGTCATTGGCGCCGGGGCGCGGGTCGGGGAAGCCCGCGAGGATGCGGGCGGTCTCGCGGAAGGTGCACAGCGGAGCACCGCGGGTGGGGGTCACCGTCCGCCCGGCCCGCAGGTCGTCGACCACCCGCCGGGCCGAGGCGGGGGTCTGGTCGTCGAAGAACTCCCAGTTGACCATCACCACCGGGGCGTAGTCGCAGGCGGCGTTGCACTCGATGTGCTCCAGGGTCACCCTGCCGTCGTCCGTGGTGCCGGTGCCGTCGAGTTCGAGGTGCTCGGCGAGGGAGGCCAGGATCTCGTCCCCGCCCATCACCGCGCAGAGCGTGTTGGTGCACACGCCCACCAGGTAGTCACCCGTCGGGGTGCGGCGGTACATCGAGTAGAACGTCGCCACCGCCATCACCTCGGCCGCGGTCAGGTCGAGCACCCGGGCGCAGAACTCGATACCGGCCGGGGTGATGTGCCCGTCCTCCGCCTGCACGAGGTGCAGCAGCGGGAGCAGCGCCGACCTGTCCTGCGGGTAGCGGGCGACGATCACGGCGGCATCGGCGGCCAGACGCTCCCGGACCTCGTCCGGATACGTCCGCCGTGCGCCCGGGTGGACGATGGCGCCCGGTTCGTCGGGCTTCTGACCGAACTGGAGGAAGACCGGCTCGCCGCTCATCGGTCCACACCCCCCATCACCGGGTCGATGCTGGCGACGGCGGCGATCACGTCGGCGAGCATCCCGCCCTCGCACATCGCGGCCACCGCCTGCAGGTTGGTGAACGACGGGTCGCGGTAGTGGACCCGGTACGGGCGGGTGCCGCCGTCCGAGACCATGTGCACTCCCAGCTCGCCGCGGGGCGACTCGACCGGCACGTACACCTGTCCCGGGGGCACCGCGAACCCCTCGGTGACCAGCTTGAAGTGATGTATCAGGGCCTCCATCGAGCTGTCCATGATGTGGCGGACGTGCTCGGCGGAGTTGCCCAGGCCGTCGGGGCCGACCTTGAGCTGGGCGGGCCACGCGATCTTGGGGTCGTCGACCATCACGGGGCCGGGCTCGAGCCGGTCCAGGCACTGTTCGACGATCCTCAGCGACTCCTTCATCTCGTCCACCCGGATGACGAACCGGTCGTAGCAGTCGCTGCCCGACCCGGTCACCACGTCGAACTCGTAGGTCTCGTACCCGCAGTACGGATCGGTCCGGCGCACGTCGTGGGGCAGTCCACTGGCCCGCAGCACCGGTCCGGTCACCCCGAGGGCGATGCACCCGGTGAGGTCGAGGTAGCCCACCCCCTCGAGCCGCATCTTCCAGATCGGGTTCTGGCGCAGGAGGAGCTCCATCTCGCGGATGCGGCCGGGCATCACGTCCAGGAGTTCGCGCACCTTGGGCACGGCCTCGTCCGGGAGGTCCTGGACCACCCCGCCGGGCCGGACGTAGGCGTGGTTCATCCGCAGACCGGTGATGATCTCGAAGACGTCCAGGACCATCTCCCGCTCGCGGAAGCCGAACAGCATGGGGGTGCTGGCCCCGAGTTCCAGGGCGCCGGTGGCGAGAGCGACCATGTGCGAGGAGATCCGGTTGAGCTCCATGAGCATCACCCGGATGACCGACGCCCGCTCCGGGATCCGGTCGGTGATCCCGAGCAGCCGTTCCACCCCGAGGCAGTAGGCGACCTCGTTGAAGAACGGCGAGAGGTAGTCCATCCGGGTGACGAAGGTGACGCCCTGGGTCCAGTAGCGGTACTCGAGGTTCTTCTCGATACCGGTGTGCAGGTAGCCGATCCCACAGCTCGCGCGGGTGACGGTCTCGCCCTCGATCTCGAGGATGAGCCGCAGCACCCCGTGAGTGGACGGGTGCTGGGGGCCCATGTTGACGACGATGCGGTCGTCGTCGGCGTTCCGTGCCGCGTCGCTGATCGCCTCCCAGTCCTGCCCGGTCGCGGTGAGGACGGTGTCCGAGTCGGTTCTGTCGGCCATCAGCTGTAGGCCCTCCGCTGGTCAGGGGGCGGGATGGTCGCGCCCTTGTACTGCACGGGGATCCCGCCGAGCGGGTAGTCCTTGCGTTGCGGATGGCCCTCCCAGTCGTCCGGCATCTGGATGCGGGTGAGTGAGGGGTGTCCGTCGAAGTGGACGCCGAAGAAGTCGTAGGTCTCCCGCTCGTGCCAGTCGGTGGTCGGATAGATCCTGGTCAGGGACGGGATGTGCGGATCGGAATCGGGGGCCGAGACCTCCAGCAGCAGCCGGCGGTTGTGGGTGATCGACTGGAGCGGGTAGACCACGTGCAGTTCGTGGCCCGCGGCGTCGGGGTAGTGCACCCCGCTCGCCCCGAGTGACATCTCGAAGCGGAGTGCGGGGTCGTCCCGGAGTGTCAGCGCGACAGCCGGCAGATGTCGGCGCCGGACGTGCAGGGTCAGCTGTCCGCCGTGCACCACGACCTTCTCCACGGCCTCGTCGAAGGTCGGTCCGCCCCGCGATGCCAGTGCGGCCGTGAGCGCGGCGACCACCTCGTCGTCGTCCCCACCGTCGGGCGGCCGGGTACCGCCCGGCATGTCGACCGGGCGCACGAGCCCGCCGAACCCGGAGGTGTCCCCGGAGCCGCGCACCCCGAACATGCCGTGGCGGACCCCGACCGTGGTCGCGTCGGATCCGGCCGGGCCCGCGGGGTCCGGGGCGTCGGCCGGGACCGGATGGTCGCCGGTCACCGGAACATCCCCTCGACGGGGATGAGCGGACGCTGGTCCAGGGCCGCCTGCTCCGCCGCGCGGACGGCCTCGGCCCGGTTGGCGCCGAGGGGCATGTGCTGGATCTTGTCGTGCAGGGTGATGATCGCGTGCATGAGCATCTCGGGCCGCGGCGGGCATCCGGGCAGGTAGATGTCCACGGGGACGACGTGGTCGACGCCCTGGACGATCGCGTAGTTGTTGAACATCCCGCCCGAGGACGCGCACACACCCATGGCCAGCACCCACTTGGGCTCGGCCATCTGGTCGTACACCTGGCGCAGGACCGGGGCCATCTTCTGGCTGACGCGGCCGGCGACGATCATCAGATCGGCCTGGCGGGGGGAAGCCCGGAACACCTCGGTCCCGAACCGGGCCAGGTCGTAGCGGCCGCCACTGGTGGCCATCATCTCGATGGCGCAGCACGCCAGGCCGAAGGTGGCGGGCCAGAGCGACCCCTTGCGCATGTAGCCCGCGAGTTGCTCGACCGTGGTCAGCAGGAACCCGCTCGGCAGTTTCTCTTCCAGTCCCATGACTGTCTCCTCCTCCCGGTTCCGGTCAGTCCCAGCTCAGTCCGCCCCGACGCCACTCGTAGGCGTAGGCGACGGAGACGTTGACGACGAACAGGGCCATCGCGGCCAGCCCGAACAACCCGAGGTTGTCGAAGTGGACGGCCCACGGATAGAGGAAGAGGATCTCGATGCCGAAGATGATGAACAGCATCGCGGTGAGGTAGTACTTCACCGGGAACCGTCCGCCGCCGACCGGCTGCGGGGTGGGCTGGATGCCGCACTCGTAGGCCTCGAGTTTCGACCTGTTGAACCGGCTCGGACCGGCCAGCGAGGAGACCAGCGAGGAGAAGACGGCAAAGGCGACGGCGACGGCCCCGAGGGCCAGGATCGGCACGTACTCGTTCATCGCGTCACTCCTCGCGTGTTCCTCGAGAAGGCACCTGTGGGCAGACTTCTCCTGCAACCGCATGGGATCGTCGGCGACCGGTGGTGGTGGGTTGACGGCCCGCCGACTCCCTGTCAGATCGGGGTGTCCCGGTCCTCGACTGTGACTCTACTCACATTGCTTTGACGTGTGTCTGGACTTTCGGCAGACGACTTCCGGGGTCTGTGGTGGCCGTCAACGGCGACCGTCCGTGGCGGCGGGCGCTCAGGTCGGCGCGAGGAGCGAGGTGACGGTGTCCCGCAGCCGGAGCGGGTCGATCGGGTGCGGGACCGACGCGTCGGCCCGGGACCAGTCGGCCAGCCACCGGTCGTCCGCGCGCCCGATCAGCACGAGGATCGGCGGGGTGTGGTCGAGCTCGTCGCGCAGCTGCTTGGCCAGACCCAGCCCGCCGGTGGGGGCGGCCTCGCCGTCGAGGATCGCGAGACCGATCCCCCCGGCGTCCATGTGCTCGATCACCACCGGTGCCGTGGCGACCTCGGTGAAGTGCAGTCGGGGGAGGTCGGGGTGCGGGCGCGTGCCCAGTGCTGACATGACGCGGCTGCGGGTCGCGGCGTCGTGGCTGTAGACGAGCACCCGTAGCTCGACGTCCGGACTGGTGATCTCGGTCACGTTCGCGATGCTACCGAGCGGGCTCGGCTGCGGTGGGGGCAGCCGGCGCACCGGCCGAAATGAGAGACGCGGCCCGGGCTCGAGAGCACCGGGCCGCGTCTGCGGCGGAGGATAGGGGATTTGAACCCCTGAGGGGCTATAAACCCCAACCCGCGTTCCAGGCGAGCGCCATAGGCCACTAGGCGAATCCTCCGTGGACGAGAGTACCCAGCGCGGCCAACCACTGGCAAACCATCCGGGAATCGCCGGCCAGATCCCGGGCTGCGTGCAGCGGCGGAGGCGGCACGGCTAGACTCGTCACCGGACCCCGCGCGGCGTCCATCCTGTGAACTCCCCCAGGGCCGGAAGGCAGCAAGGGTCAGCGGGCTCTGGCGGGTGCGCGGGGTCCCTTTACGTCTGGGTACACACACCACCGACGATGTCGACCTCCCGGAGGCCACTATGGCGCTGTCCGATCTCTCCGCCGACGAACTGACCCGGCTCGAGTCGGAGTTGTCGTCCGAGTACGACACGCTCGCCGACCGGGGGCTGTCCCTGGACCTGACCCGCGGTAAGCCGTCGCCGGAGCAGCTGGATCTCTCCGAACGACTGCTGGCGCTGCCGGGGGAGGGTGACCACACGGCCGGCAGGACCGACGTCCGTAACTACGGCGGCGGCGCCGGTCTTCCGGAGCTCCGCGGGATCATCGCCGAACTGCTGGGGGTGGACGCCGGCCGCGTGATCGCCCAGGACAACGCGAGCCTGTCGATCATGTACGACCTGCTGACGTTCTCGATGCTGTTCGGCACGCCCGACTCCGAGCGTCCGTGGAAGGACGAGCCGGAGCTCCGCTGGTTGTGCCCGGTCCCCGGGTACGACCGTCACTTCGGCATCACCGAGGCCCTCGGTATCGAGATGATCCCCGTGACGATGGGGCAGGACGGTCCGGACATGGACGAGGTGGAGCACCTCGTCGCCACGGACCCGTCGATCAAGGGCATGTGGTGTGTGCCGATCTACTCCAACCCGACCGGCACCGTCTACAGCGACCACACCGTGTCCCGGCTCGCCCGCATGGCCGCGGCCGCCCCGGACTTCCGGGTGATCTGGGACAACGCCTACGTGGTGCACACGCTGACCGAGGACTTCCCCAAGGTGCCCGATGTGGATTCGCTGGCCGCCGAGGCCGGGCACCCCAATCGATTCCTGCAGGTGTGTTCGACGTCCAAGATCACCTTCGCCGGGGCGGGCGTGTCGTTCCTCTCGGCCTCCGAGCCCAACCTCGACTGGTACCTGGGGCACACCGGGATCCGGTCGATCGGCCCCAACAAGGTCAACCAGTTGGCCCACGCGCGCTTCTTCGGAGACGCCGACGGGGTGCGGGACCACATGCAGAAGCACCGCGGGATCGTGGCCCCGAAGTTCGAGGCGGCCGCCGGCGCGCTGGACCGGAGGCTCGGTGGGTACGACGTGGCCCGCTGGACGAGTCCCGAGGGCGGGTACTTCATCGACCTCGAGGTGCCGGACGGCACCGCCACGGAGACCGTCCGCCTGGCCAAGGCGGTCGGGGTGGCTCTGACCCCTGCGGGTTCGGCCTATCCGTACGGGCAGGATCCCGACGATCGGCACATCCGATTGGCCCCCACGTTGCCGCCGCTGGCCGAGGTCGAGACGGCGATGGACGTCGTGGGGCTGTGCGCGCTGCTCGCCGCGTGCCGCGACGCACGAAACTGATGTAACAGCACCTCCCCCTTCGTTAATCACCTTCCCCCATGGGTCGGGTGCGCCGGGCGCCCGCCCTCGCGCTCCGGCGCGGGTCGCCGAGCCGTCTTCACCTGCGAGACATGCCCCAACGTGATCTACAACATGTTCCCATCGGGTGGGCACGCAGGGGGGACCGCGGCGGTGGCGCTGACGTGCACGTATGTCGCCAGCCGCATAGTTGAGCAATAGTCAACGAGAGTAGGTCCTTGATCCCCGCAGGTCGGCATGGTTGTATCTCTACCGTCCGGACCCCACAAGGGATCGGGCACCGGAGTGCGGCTGAGGGGCTGCGAGGGGCCGGTGCTTCGATCCTGGTCCGGAACCGCGCCGCGAGGGTCTGAGGGGGCCCGCACCGCCGCGCGAGGGACGTCGGGAGGGGCTGCGGAGACGCGGCCCCTCCGGTCATTTCCGGAGGTCGTGTCCCGGGACGCGGAGGGCGGACCTCGCCGTCGTACCCCCTGGGTACCCTCTACACGTGGCCCTCTATCGGAAGTATCGCCCCGCCTCCTTCGCCGAGGTCGTGGGCCAGGAGCACGTCACCGAACCGCTCTCGGTGGCCCTGTCCTCCGGTCGCATCAACCACGCCTATCTCTTCTCCGGCCCGCGAGGGTGCGGCAAGACGTCGTCCGCCCGGATCCTCGCCCGGTCGCTGAACTGCGTGGAGGGGCCCACCGCCACGCCGTGCGGGGAGTGCGACTCGTGCGTGGCCCTGGCACCCGGGGGCACGGGCACGCTGGACGTCACCGAGCTCGACGCGGCCAGTCACGGCGGCGTGGACGACACCCGCGACCTGCGTGAGCGGGCGTTCTTCGCGCCGGCGTCGTCCAGGTACCGGGTGCTCATCATCGACGAGGCGCACATGGTCACCAACGCGGGCTTCAACGCCTTGCTCAAGATCGTGGAGGAACCGCCGGAGCACCTCATCTTCATCTTCGCCACCACCGAGCCGGAGAAGGTGCTGCCGACCATCCGCTCGCGGACGCATCACTACCCGTTCCGCCTGCTCACGCCGTCGTCGATGCGCGGGCTGGTCGAGCGGATCAGCGAGCAGGAGGGCGTGAGGGTCGAGCCCACGGTCTTCCCCCTGGTCATCCGCGCGGGTGGCGGGTCGCCGCGTGACACGCTGAGCGTGCTGGATCAGCTGATGGCGGGCGCGGGCGAGGACGGCATCACCTATTCGCGTGCGGTGAGTCTGCTGGGAGCCACCGAGGTCGCGTTGATCGACGACACCGTGGACGCGCTCGCCGCGGGTGACGGTGCGACGCTGTTCCGGACCGTCGACAAGGTCATCGAGGCCGGGCTCGACCCCCGCCGGTTCGCCGCCGACCTGCTCCAGCGGTTGCGGGACCTGATCATGGTGCAGTCGGTGCCCCAGGCCATCGAGCGAGGGCTGGTCGACGCCCCGGTCGAGCAGGCCGACACCATGCGGCGCCAGGCCGAGAACATCGGGCCCGCCACCCTGGCGCGGTGTGCGGACATGGTGCACGAGGGGATGGGGTCGATGCGCGGCGCCACCTCGCCCAGGCTGCTGCTGGAGATCCTCTGCGCCAAGCTGCTCCTGCCCTCCGCCGACGACTCCATGATCGCGCTGTTGCAGCGAGTCGAGGCGCTGGAGTCGGGCACCGCGCAGGCGGCCACCGCGCCTGCCGGTGGTGCCCGGGTCCGGGACGGGGGTCCGTCCGGAGTGGGTGGGGCTTCGCCGGACGACGACGAAGGGCGCTCCGGCACGGGCGGCGCACCCGGCAC
>NZ_JAALEB010000369.1:0-10381 GCF_014145165.1 Dietzia sp. Cai40
CGGCTGCGCACGCACAGGGCTCCGAGGTCGAGTTGACCGATGCGGAGTTCCGATGGGGGCTCAGCAGACAGAGTGCCGGGCCCAGCCACGGCCCCGGGCTCAACTTCCTCTCCGCCGGGGACAGCTCGTCGGCGCTCGCCGGGTCCGGGGCGACGATCACCGAACAGACGTGGAGAGCCACGTCGGGCGACGTCACGATCGAGAAGCGATCCGCGACCGGGGCCACGGCGGCCGCCACCTGGGCCGGCACGCAGACCGACCAGTCGGGAACGCCGATCCGTGACGCCGCCTCGAGCAGGTACAGCGGACTCGAGATGGTCTTCGGCAACGGCACCGGGACGGTCGACGCTGGGGCGGGCACCGCCGAGATCGAGTGGAGGGGCACCGCCTCGGTCCTCTACTACTCGGGCCTGGTGTTCCTCAGCGTCACCGACCCGGTCCTCACCGTCACGCCCACGAAGGCGACCGTCACCGCGACCCTGGGTGGGCGACGGAGTTCCCAGGACAACCCCGAGGTGTCGGTCCCGATCCCGTCGCGCACCGTCGTCGTCGCGAACCTCCCCCGGAATCGCGTGGAACTGGGTGGGAAAAAGGGTTTCTCCGTGACCCCCGAATACCTCCGCGTGCCCTATTCCGCCAAGCCGGGAGAGAATCCCCAGACGAGAGACGGGAATGACTGGGGAGCGTTCCCCGCTGAATTCGTCGACTTTGCCGCTGACGCCGGATCGGGAGGATTCTGGTATTCCACCGGGACCTCCGACAGCGCGAAACCCGCCCTCCCGATAGCGGTGAGTTGGAATCCGGATGACCCCGAGGAAATGCCGAATTCCGGAGGCTCGGGTGGGTCGAAAGGAATCGTGGGGCAGGTACTCGACAACACGGTCGAACAGGTCCTCCGCGCTGCGGGCGACGACGTCGCCGACACCGCGGCCGCCTGGATGGACGAGGCGTGGAAACCGCTCCAGCCCGATGCGGTGAGGGCGGCGCGGGAGGGGGCGGACCCGGGCGTGTCGCCCGAATCCCCGGCCGCCGAGGGGGTCCCCGTCGACGAGGTCTTCGAGGAGTACTTCGAGGAGTACTACACCTCCACCTCTCCGATGACCGCCGGCACCGTGGGCGGCACGCTCGCCTCGATCCCCGCGTCCTCCGCGACTCCCTCCACAGGTGGCCCCGCGCCCGCGGCGTCGACCGCTCTCGCAGACCAGGCGACGATCCCGGTGGCGGCCAACTCGCCGCTCCACGGCGCCGACGTGGTCTACGCCCAGACTTCCGCCTCCCAGAAGGCCGGAGACCCCACCCACCAATGGCAGTGGTGGGTGGGGACCGCAGTGCTCGCGCTCGCGGCAGTGCTGTTCTACCAGACAGTTCGACGAAAGGACTGATGTGAAGACTTCTCGATCCCGGCTCGCGCTCGCCGGCCGACGGGGCACGATGCTGGGGGCGACGCTCGCGTTGCTCGCCGGAGTCGTCGCCGCCCCGGCGGCCCAGGCGCAGGACGTCACCCCGGGCACCGTCTCGGACGCCTCGTTCGTCTGGGGCATCAGCGGATACGCGCAGAAGGGCATCTTCGGGCCGTGGCGGATCCTCGACGCCTCGGGTGACGCGTCGGCTCTCGTGGGGTCGGTCTCGGGGGGAACGCAGGCCGAATACACACCTGCGGCGTTCCCGGCCACCTCGATGCCCGTGAGTCTGGTCGGGGGCCAGCAGGCGACCCCCAACGCGATCACGTTCTCCGACGGTGAGGGCGTCCGCGGTACGGACGGCACCGTCACCATCGACTGGGACGGCGAGATCACCTTCAACGCCTACCCGGCGAATCTCAACGCTCCCGACGAGACCCTGGCCGATCCGAAGCTGACCGTCAACGCCGACGGTTCCGGAACGCTCAACGCCGATGTCACGATCGGCGCGGCGAACGACATGAACGGCAACCCCACTCCCGAGGTCAACGCCGGTCGCACGACCGTCCTGGCGTTCGGGCCGGGTGCCGCCCAGGTGGCCCAGGACGGCACCATCACCCTGTCCCCCCGGTACGCGGGAGTGCAGCACAACGGTGGGACCCAGGACCGGACCTGCACCACGCCGAACGTCTGGGGCGCGTGGACGCCCGAGTGGCTGGCGGCCGTGCCGGCGTCAGTGCACCCGCACTACTACAACACCGGCTGTGGCGGAGACCAGAATCTCAAGGGCCCGCTGCCCCTCCAGGTCACCTACGACCTGACCGAGGACGAGACCCAGGTGCCCGTCGGGACCCCGAAGATCCAGCTCTCCGAGACCACACTCGCCGCGGACGGCAGCCACCAGGTGACCATCACCGGCACCGGTTTCAACGACCGGTCCGTGGTGGGTGTCCGCCCGCCGCTGGCCGGAAAGCCCGCCGGGTTCTACCTGGTCTTCGGCAAGTTCGAGGACGCGTGGAAGCCGTCCGCGGGCGGGACCTCGGCGGCGCGCAAGGTGGTCGAACAGAAGTGGGTCCTCGCCGCGGAGAACCACGCCGTCATCGGGGGCGCCGCCGCCGGCGCCGTCGAACTGCGCCCCGACGGCAGCTTCACCACCACCCTCACCGTCTCGAAGGACGCGGCCGACGCGAAGTCGGAGACGGGCGGCTACGGCATCTACACCTATGCGGCCTCCGGCGCGGTCCACGCGCCGTGGGAGCTCAGCGCGCCGATCACCTTCACCACCGGTGGGGATGACGACGACGATGACGACACCGGAAACGTCGGTGGCGGTTCGCTCGCGGGTATGACGAACCTCTTCGGCAGCCTGATGTAGGTCACACGCGGAACGGGCCCGGCCCCGACACCCTCCCGGGGTGTCGGGGCCGCTTCTCGTCGGGTGGCCCGGGCGGGCGGTCAGCGAACGCCCTGGGCCTCCAGATCGAGGAAGATCCGGTGGTTGAGCTCGAAGGCCCGGGTGGCGGCGGCCAGCGCGGCTCCGCGGTCGGCCTCGCTCAGCGGGAGGGCGTCGAGAGCGGCCCGGTAGTCGTCCTTGTAGACCTTGGGCTTGGCGATGTCGAAGTCGTAGAAGCTCAGACCGGTCTCGATGCCGTAGTGGCGGCGCACCATCGTCCTGATGATCTGCCCGCCCGAGAGGTCGCCGAGGTAGCGGACGTAGTGGTGCCCGATCAGGGCGGCGGGGTCGGTGGCACACGCGTGCAGCTCGGCCACGTAGGCCTCGGTGGCGGGGACCAGGAGGTCGTAGGTGCGCCCCTGGGCGCGGTGCGACTCCAGGTCGGCACGCAGGGCGTCGGCCCGGTCGAGGCGCGGATCGAGGATGGCCGACAGTCGTGGGTCGGTGCCGGCCCGGCGGCAGGCGTCCTCGAGGGCCTCGTAGACGGGGAGTGACTGCCGCAGGAGTGCCACCAGACCTTCCGGCGTGCCCTCGCCGTTCATCAGGCGGGTGATGAACGAGGCGTTCTCCGCCTGTTCGTGCGCGGCCATCGTCGAGTCGTGTAATGCTCTCGACAGGGGTGCGGAAATGATCGTCTCCATTTGTCCTCCGGGCTTGTTAGGTATGCCTAAAGAGAATACGGCAACAATAAGGGGATAGCCATACCGGTATTGATGTTGAGTAACGTGAACAATGCCGGGTGATCGGACGGGAATGTGCCGGCCGAAAAGGCGAGCGTCCGCATGTCGCGGAATTACCCGGGAGGCCGGTCGTCGAATGGAAGGGGATATCGGGTGGACACCATCGTCACCGCCGACGAGCTGACTCCGGGTGATCGTCTCGAGCTCGGGCATCTCACCCTCACGGAGGAGGAGATCGTCGGTTTCGCGCAGCAGTGGGATCCGCAGTGGTTCCACACGGATCCCGTGGCGGCCGCGGGCGGCCACCACGGCGGGGTGATCGCCAGCGGGATCCACACACTGGCTGTCCTCCAGCGGCTCTGCGTCGAGTCGGTCTACTCGAGGTGGGCGGTGATCGCCGGACGGGGGTTCGACCGTCTCCGCTTCACGGCCCCTGTCCGGCCGGGGGACACGGTGACCGGCTCGGTACACGTGACGGAGGTGAGTCCGGACGAGACCAGAGCTCGGGTGACGATGGATCTGGAGATGCGCAACCAGGACGCGGCCGTGGTGCTGACCGCCACGATGACGGTGTTCCTGTGGCGCCGTGGACACGGGCCCACCCGCCCCCGGGAGGAGGAGGCGGGGTAGTCGGGGTGAGCCGGGTGAGGTGGGTGAGGTGAGTGTGCGGTGCCCCGTGCTCAGCCACGCTCCGCGGCGACGCGGCCCATCCGTGTGAAGGCCTCGGTGAGGAGCTCCTCCGAGCACGCGAAGTTCACGCGCGCGAACCCCTTGCCCTGGGAGCCGAAGGCGGGGCCGTTGCTCAGCGCCACGCGGCCGTCGTCGAGGAACGCCGCGGCGGGGTCGTCGCCGAGGCCGGGATAGGAGCGCAGGTCCAGCCACGCCACGAACCCGGCGTCGGGCCGCCGCCACCGGGCGCGGGGGAGATGCTCGGCCATGAGCCGGTCCATCAGATCGAGGTTCGCGGCCAGTGCGGCGTTCATGCTCTCCAGCCAGTCCAGCGACCCGGTCAGCGCGGCCTCGGCGGCGAGCGCTCCGAAGTGCCCCACGGCGCCCGACAGTGCCGAGCGCCGCACCTCGAACCGTTCCGGGTTGCCGTTGATCACGAACGCGCACTTGAGGCCGGCGAGGTTGAACGCCTTGGACGCCGACGAGATGGCCAGGCCCACCTCGCGGGCGGTGTCGGAGGCGGCCAGGAACGAGGAGAACCGGACCCCGGGCATGGTCAGGGGCGCCCAGATCTCGTCGGAGACCACCACGGCGTCGTATCGTGCGGCCAGGTCGGCGAGCCCGGCCAACTCCGCCGTGGAGTGGAGGACGCCCGTGGGGTTGTGCGGGTGGCTCAGCAGCACGGCCCGTGCCCCGTCGGCCAGGGCGCGCTCGATGCCCGCCAGGTCCAGCCGCGGGTCCTCGCCGTCGTGGTCGACCAGTGGCACCGCGACGGGCGACATCCCCACGCGCCGGATCCACGGTCCGAACGGCATGTAGACCGGCGGCGTGTAGACCACCCCGCTGCCGGCCGGCAGGATCCGTGCGAGTGATTCCCGGACGCCCACGCCGACGTCGTTGACGGGGACCACCGACTCCTCCGGGACGTCGAACCCGAACCTGGAGTAGTAGCGGGCGCACACCCCGGCGAGTCGCTCGATCTCCGCGAAGTACCCGGTGTCGCCGTCGGCCACGGCGGCGGCGAGACGCTCCCGGATCGCCGGGGCCAGCAGGACGTCGGTCTCCGCCACGAACAGCGGCAGGACGTCCTCCGGGTACGCCACCCACTTCTGGCTCCGGCGCCTGCGCAGGACGGACTCGGGGACATCGAGGGGGAACGGCACGGCGGGGGTCCTTTCGACCGGGTTCACAGGACCCCCAGGCTACTCAGCTGCCGGGCACGTACCCGGGATGCACCCACACGTCCCACACCGGACTCGAACCGTGGGGGGAGAGCGGCATCGTGGTCGAATAGGTGCCGGCGAGGCTGCCGCCGGAATGCGGGGGGACGAAGACCCCGCCGGAGGTCGTCATCCAGCCCATCCGCCGCGCGAGGTCATAGAGGCCGGTGTACGCCGACGTCGTGGACCCGGTCTGCGTGAAGAGTGAGTGCCAGACGTCGTTGACCACGCTGTTGTGCCGCAGCTCCACAAGGCCGCCGTCCGGGTCGAGCTGCCAACACCGCCCGTACGGGTGGCCGCGGTCGTTCGTGCAGAACAGCGGGCGAGAGGACCCGTGCGGTGAGAGCAGTCGGACCCGGTCGCCGATCATCCAGAACGCCGGCTGGTCCGGGGTGATGGTCTGACCGGGCGCCAGTTCGACGCCGTGACCAGGGACGAACGACGCCCGCCACGCCTCGGTGGGCTGGGCGGATGCCGCGGGCGCGAGGCCCGTGGCGAGGGCGGCGGCGGTGACGACGGCGCCGAGGGCGCGGGGTGTGAACCGGGGTGACATGACCCCAGTCCACCACGGTGGCAGACCCCTCACGGCGGGTTGCGTCCGGCGTGAGGACACCGTGACCATCACGTCATACCGGGTAGCGCCGGGGAAACAGGGCGTGCATACGGTCAGTTCGCAGGGACACCGAGGGGGTGTCCACGTCACGAGAGAGAGAGGGGGTCGACCTCATGTCGCGCTCACATGTCATAGAGAACTGGGATCCGGAGGACGACGCGCAGTGGAAGTCGGGCGGCAGGAAGACCGCCATGCGCAACCTCTACTGGTCGGTCTTCGCCGAGCACGTCGGGTTCTCCGTGTGGACCCTGTTCGCCGTCATGGTGTTGTTCATGCCCCAGGACGTCTACGGACTGGACGCACCCGACAAGTTCCTCGTCTCCGCGGTGGTCACGCTGACCGGCGCCTTCCTGCGCATCCCGTACACGCTCGCGACCGCCACCTTCGGCGGCCGTAACTGGACCATGTTCTCGGCCTTCGTCCTGCTCATCCCCGCGGTCGGGATGCTGTGGATCATGGCGAACCCGGGCCAACCGCTCTGGATGTACCTCGTCGTGGGCGCGATCGCCGGACTCGGCGGCGCCAACTTCGCGTCGTCCATGACCAACATCAACGCCTTCTTCCCCCAGCGGGAGAAGGGCTGGGCCCTCGGCCTCAACGCGGGTGGGGGCAACCTGGGCGTGGCCACGATCCAGGTCGTGGGGCTCATCGTGATCGCACTGGCCGGCAACCGGTCACCGCACTGGGTGATCGGCGTCTACATCGTCCTGCTCGTCGTCGCGGGGATCGGCGCCGCGCTGAAGATGGACAACCTCGCGCACCAGACGGTGGATGTGCAGAGCATGAAGGACATGGCCCGCGACAAGGACGGATGGGTGTTGTCGCTGCTGTACATCGGCACCTTCGGATCCTTCATCGGATTCGCCTTCGCGTTCGGTCAGATGCTCACCATGACCTTCACCGGCAACGGCCAGGAGCCGGCCCAGGCGGCCCTGCACGCGGCACAGATCACCTTCCTCGGACCACTGTTGGGCTCACTCACCCGCATGGCCGGTGGACGGATCTCCGACCGTTTCGGGGGAGCCCGGGTGACCTTCGTGACCTTCTGCGGGATGGCGGTCACCACCGTCGCGCTCGTGGTGACCTCGAACATCCAGGCGTCGAACGACGGCCGGCTCGCCGGTGGCGCGCTCGTCCTGTTCTTCGCCGCCTTCCTCACGCTCTTCGGGCTCACCGGGGTGGGCAACGCCTCGGTGTACAAGATGATCCCGTCGGTCTTCGAGGCGCGCAGCCACACCCTCGGACTGGACGAGGCCGCTCGGACGTCCTGGTCGCGGGCCCACGCCGGGGCGCTCATCGGGGTCGCCGGCGCGGTCGGGGCCTTCGGCGGCTTCCTCATCAACATGACCCTGCGCACCTCCTACCAGTCCTCCGGTGCGGCAACGTCGGCGTTCCTCGTGTTCATGGTGTTCTACGTGGTGGCGGCGATCGTCACGCGCGTCGTCTACATGCGGGCCTCCGCCGGGGTCGACGCGGTCGCCGCGGCACCCACCGAGCCCCGGGTCCCCGTGGGCGCCGAGGCCTGACCGGCCTCGGTCGACGATCGAGACGAAGAGGACACATGGTGCACGCGTTGACGACGACCGGCCCGCCGACACACACCCACTGCCCGTACTGCGCACTCCAGTGCGCGATGTCGGTGACGCCGTCCGCCGGTGACGGACCGGCGACGATCACCCCGGAGCAGTTCCCCACCAACAGGGGCGGGTTGTGCCGGAAGGGGTGGACGTCGGCAGGGTTGCTCGACCACCCGGATCGGCTCACCACGCCGCTGATCCGGGTGGACGGGCACCTGCGGCCGACCGACTGGGACACCGCGTTGACCCGGGTCAGCGACGGCATCCGGCGGGCGCAGGCCTCGGGAGGCCCCGACGCCGTGGCGGTCTTCGGCGGGGGTGGCCTGACCAACGAGAAGGCCTACACACTGGGCAAGTTCACCCGCCTCGCGCTGGGGAGCAGACTCGTGGACTACAACGGCCGCTGGTGCATGTCGAGTGCGGCGGCCGGGGCGAACCGGAGTTTCGGGCTGGACCGGGGGTTGCCGTTCCCCGTGACCGACCTCGACGACGCCCGGGCGGTGCTGCTCATCGGTGCCAACCCCGCCGACACCATGCCCCCGTTCGTCCAGCACCTCGACACGGCCGCGGCGGCCGGCGGCATGGTGGTGGCGGACCCGCGCCTCAGCGCGACCGCGCACCGGGCCGTCGACGGCGGTGGGATCCATCTGAGGCTGCGGCCCGGCACGGATGCGGCGCTGGCCCTGGGGCTCCTGCACGTCGCCGTGGTGGGCGGACACCTGGACACCGAGTACGTCTCCACCCGGACGTCGGGTTTCGAGGACGCGTGGGCGATCGCGGCGGACTGGATGCCCGACCGCACCGAACGCGTCACCGGTGTCTCGGCCGACCAACTCGAACGCACGGTGGAACTGCTGGCGGGCTCTCGTGACGCGGGCACCGGTGCCTACGTCCTCACCGCCCGCGGTGCCGAACAACACTCACGGGGGACCGACACCGTCGGAGCCGTGATCGCCCTCGCGCTGGCACTGGGCCTGCCGGGCCGGACCGGCACGGGCTACGGCACCCTCACCGGCCAGGGGAACGGGCAGGGAGGCCGGGAGCACGGGCAGAAGGCCGATCAACTCCCCGGCTACCGGATGATCACCGATCCGGCCGCCCGCGCGCACGTCGCCGCGGTCTGGGGAGTGGGGCCCGAGGAGATCCCCGGGCCCGGGCTCTCGGCCTTCGAGCTCCTGGACGCGCTCGGGCAGCCCGGTGGGCCCACGGCGATGCTGCTCCACGCCTCGAACCCCGTGGTCTCCGCGCCCGACGCCGATCGGGTCACGTCCCGGCTCCGATCGCTGGACACCCTCGTGGTGGCCGACTTCGTCCTCTCCGAGACCGCCGAACTCGCCGACGTCGTCCTCCCGGTCCCGCAGTGGGCCGAGGAGGAGGGCACGCTGACCAACCTCGAGGGCCGGGTGCTGCGTCGACGCCGCTCGGTCACCCCGCCGGAGGGCGCCCGCGACGAACTGTGGATCTGGAACGAGCTCGCACGCCGACTCGGGCGGCGGCCTGATCGGTTCCCGACCGACCCGCGGGTGGTCTTCGACGAGTTGGCGCGCGCCTCCGCCGGGGGCAAGGCGGACTACTCGGCCATGGACTGGGACCGCCTCGACGCCGGAGAGGCACTGTTCTGGCCGTGCGGCGCCGACACCCCGGCCGGGACACCGCGCATGTTCCTCGACCGTTTCGCCACCGAGGACGGCCGGGCCCGCTTCGCCGTGGCCGCCGTGGACCCACCCGCGGAGGACACCTGCCAGGACTACCCGCTGCTGGGCACCACCGGACGCGTGCTCTCGCACTACCAGTCCGGTGCCCAGACGCGGCGGGTGCCGGAGCTGCTCTCGGCCGACCCCGAGATGTGGGTCCAGGTGCACCCGGTCGTCGCGCGGGCCGTGGGGCTCGACGACGGCGGACGCGCCCGGGTGGTGTCCCGCCGCGGGGCGGTCGAAGCGCTCGTGCGGTGCGACGAGGACATGCGGACCGACACCCTGTTCCTGCCGTTCCACTACTCCGGGGCCGCCCGCGCGAACCTGGTGACCCTGCCCGAACTCGACCCCTACAGCCGCATGCCGCAGTTCAAGGCGTGCGCGGTCCGGTTGGAGGCCGCGTGATGCGGGTGGTGGTGGTGGGGGCGGGGATGTCCGGTGCCCGGCTCGCCGAGGAGCTGCGGCGCGCCGAACCGGATCCCGAGACGATGTCGGTGACCGTCCTCGGCGCCGAACCCGAGGCGCCGTACAACCGGATCATGCTCTCGCACGTGGTGGCCGGGGGGATGGGGGACCCGGGAGCCACCCGGCTCAAGCCCACCGGGTGGTGGGACCGCAACCACATCGAGATGCGCACGTCCGCCTCGGTGCAGGGGATAGACCGGGTGGCCCGGGAGGTCGAGCTCGCCGACGGCGAGCGCGTCCCCTACGACCACCTGGTGCTGGCGACCGGCTCCGAGGCCACCATCCCGCCGATCGACGGGGTCCGTGGACCGGACGGGGCGCTCGCCGCGGGAGTGTTCCCGCTCCGCGACGCCTCGGACTGTCGGGGACTCACCGCCCACCTCGAGGAACACCCCGGTCGGGTCGCCCTGGTGGGCGGCGGCTTCATCGGTCTCGAGGTGGCCTGCGCACTGGCGCGGTCGGGCCGCGACGTCGTCGTCGTCCACCCCCGGGCCTGGCCGATGGACTCCCACCTGGACTCCGGCGGCGGGCGCGTGCTCATCCGCGCGCTGGACGAGCTCGGCGTCCGGGTGGTGACCGGTGCGCGGGCCGCGCGATGGGACGGCACCGC
>NZ_JAALEB010000036.1:0-2791 GCF_014145165.1 Dietzia sp. Cai40
GAGTACACCAGCGGCAGGAAGTAGGCGCTGTTGAGGAGCGCGCTGGTGATGAAGATCCCCAGCACCCAGGTGTGGTCGGAGTCCAGTGCGCCCAGCCCGAGTTGCCACTTGGACGCGAACCCGGCGATCGGCGGGACCCCGATCATCCCGAACGCGCCCACGGTGAACGCCGCGCACGTCCACGGCATCCGCCGCCCGAGCCCGGCCAGTCGCGAGACGGTCTTGATCCCCAGCACCTCGGCGAACAGCCCGGCGCAGAAGAACAGGGTGATCTTCATCAGGCCCTGGTGCACCAGGTGGGTCAGTCCGCCGGCAGTGCCCATCTCGGAGACCAGGGCGATGCCGATCGTGACGTAGGAGACCTGGCTGACCGTGGAGTAGGCCAGTCGCTTCTTCAGATCGTCCTGCATGAGGGCGCGGACCGAGCCGTAGATCACCGTGAACGAGGCCAGCACCAGCAGCGGCAGCAGCACGCCCAGGTCGTCGGCGACCTGCACGCCGTAGACGTCGTCGATCAGTCGGACCAGGCCGAACACGCCGGCCTTGACCACGGCGACGGCGTGCAGCAGCGCGCTGACCGGGGCGGGCGCCACCATCGCCCGGGGCAACCAGCCGTGCAATGGGAACAGCGCGGCCTTGACGCCCAGGCCGGCCGCGATGAGCACGAAGATCGCCACCGCGGTGGCGGGGTCCTCGGCGGCCAGCTCGGCGACCGCCGCCGCGCCGCCGGCGGTGAAGTCCACGTCGCCGACCAGCGCGGTCAGCCAGGCCACGCCCACCAGGACCGAGAGCCCGCCGCTGAGGGTGTACCGCAGGTACAGCTGGCCGGAGCGGAACGAGGCCGCCGTGCCGTTGTGCACCACCAGCGGGTAGGTGACAAGGGTGAGCAGCTCGAAGAAGATCAGGAACGTCACCAGGTTCCCGGAGAAGGAGATGCCCACGGTGGCGGTGACGCACAGCGAGAAGAAGCCGAAGAACCGGGCCCGGTGCGGGCGGCCCTCCAGGTAGCCGATCGCGTAGATGGTGGTGAGCAACCACAGCAGCGAGCTCAGTCCGGCGAACAGCAGTGAGAGCGGCTCCACGCGCAGGATCAGGTCGAGACCCGGCAGGAGGGCGCTGCGCCATTCGGGCCGGGCGCCCGCGATGACGGCGGGCACCAGCGCCGCGACGATGAGCAACTTGACCGAGGCGCCGGTGATGTTGACCGTGGTGCGCGCTTTGGTGCGGGGTTCCGGGATGAGGAAGACGACGACGGCGACGAGAGCCGAGAGCGCGAGAGGGGCCACGGCGAGCAGGGACGACTCACCGACCCAGGACGGCGGGGTCATGCTCCACCTCCGTGGGTCATCCCCAGCACCGCCAGGTCGGCCAACGGCCCGGACACCCCGATCGCGAGGGCGGCGAGCAGGGCCGCGGCCAAGGGGATCAGGGTGGCGGCGCGCGGGACGGCTCTCGTGCCCGTTCCGCGGAGGTGGGCACCGGACGCCGGATCGGTACTGCGGCCCTCGTCGTCGCCCCCATCGTCGGCGTGGCCCCCATCACCGGCGCCGCCCGGGGTGGGCCGGTGGTCGCTCGACTCCCCCGACAGCAACGTCTGGACCGGTCGCAGCAGGTACATGGCCGCGACGAGGGTACCCGCCACGGCCACCGCGACCACCCACCACAATCCGGTGCCTACAGCGGCCATGAGCAGCTGCCATTTGCCGGCGAAACCCAGGCTGACGGGGAGCCCGGCCAGGCTCACGGCGGCGATCGCGATCGCCATCGTCACGACGGGCATCCGGGCGTCCTGATCGGTCATCGCCGCCAATCGGTCGGTGCCGAGTCGGTCCTTGATCACCCCGGCGGAGAGGAACAGCGACGACTTGGCCAAACCGTGCGCGAACGCCAGCAGTGCCACCGCGATCCACGCCGCCCGCTGCTGCTCGGGGCCGTCGGCGGCGGCGGACAGCGGGAAGTAGAGGAAGAGGTAGCCGACCTGCGAGACCGTGGAGTAGCCGACCAGTCGCTTGAAGCGCGGGGTGCGGATGGCGGACAGGCCGGCCCAGAGCACCGATCCGGCCGCCGCGATTCCCAAAACGGCGCCCACCACCGGGTCTGGGCCGGTGACCTCCGTCCACACCCGGAACAGGATGAAGAACGACGACTTGACCACCAGCGCGGACAGCAGCGGGCTCACGGCCCCGGGCGCGCCGGCGTGGGCGTCGGGCAGCCAGCCGTGCAGTGGGAAGAGCGCGGACTTGAAGGCCATTCCCGCCGCGGCGAGCGCGAGGATCACCGTCACGTGGACGCCGCCCGGGTCGCCGGCGGCCAGCCGCTCGCCCGCGAGTCGCAGGTCCAGCACCCCGGTCGCGGCGTAGACCATGGTCAGCGAGAGCAGGAACAGCAGCGACCCGGTGACGGTGACCATGAGGTAGCGGAACGCCGCCCGCCACGCGCCGGGGCCGCCGAGCGCTACGAGCAGCACCGCGGCCAGGCCGACGATCTCGATGGCCACGTACATGTTGAACAGGTCGGCGGACAGGAAGACCGCCGCCAGACCGCTCCAGCCGAGCAGCCAGGCCGACCAGAACCAGTCACGGGCCCCCGCGACACCCGTCGAGTGCGGGTGGATCGCCGCGAACAACGAGACCAACCCGCCCACGATCGAGGTGAGCAGGAGGAACAGCGCTCCGGGCCCGTCCGCGCGTACGGCGATGCCCAACGGCGGGACCCGTCCGGCCAGCGCGGCCTCCACCGGGCCCCCGACGGCGACGACCACGGCGATCGCGATGCCGACGGCCGCGGTGGT
>NZ_JAALEB010000370.1:0-7832 GCF_014145165.1 Dietzia sp. Cai40
ATCGCCTCCGAGCTCGGGGCGGGCGAGGTCGCCGAGGCGGTGCAGGCCTCGTCCGGTGAGGTCGACGCGGTCCGCCGACTCCGGGTCGCGCACTCGGGTCTCGGGCTCCGGGATTCGGTCGACCTGGTCCGGCGGCATGGCGGCGACGGCCGGAGCGTGGAGGGTCGCAGCAGCGGCAGCGGCTGACCCTCCCCGGGCCATCGAGGCCGACGCGGTCTCAGGGTGTGATCGTGACCGAGGCGGATAGGTTCTTGTCGAGGGGCTCCTCGGAGGCCGCACTGATTGGGGCTCTCACGAACGGATGCGTCGCCACAAGCGAATTTAGGTCGCCGAAGAGCTCCGTCTTGACAAGTGAGAGGCAGGCAGGCTCGCTCGTCTGCACTGGTTCGAGTGGATCGTGGCGGAGTCGCCACCGGACGGCCCGCAAGGCAGGCGAGGGACCTGCGACCGCGCCATGGGAGCGCCCGGCCCGTCTTGCCCGCGTGAGGTGTGAGCGGTCGGTATTATCCGGGGGTCTGATATGTCCATTAGGGAGGCCGACGTGGCGCGAGCCGACTTGCTGCTCGATCTCGTCGAGGCTGAGCGACGCGGGGACAAGGACCGGTTCAAGGTGCTGGTCGAGGCGGTCATTGCCGAGGAACGGGCCAACCAGCACCACCTGCTGGCCGATAGGCTCTCCGAGATCATCACCACCACGGGCCAGGGGCGAGCTCGCGACGACCGCGCCTCCGCGGTACGTGACCTACTCCAAGAGGTCGTCCCGGAACGACGTCTCTCTGATCTCGACCTCGGGCCCGTGCCGAGGCGGGTTATCGGTGAGCTGGTGGAGGAGCAGAGGCGCTCGGAGCTGCTACGCAGCTACGGCATCGAGGCACGCAATCGTCTGCTTCTCTCCGGTCCCCCGGGCAACGGTAAGACCAGCGTCGCTGAGGCGATTGCAGCCGAGTTGATGCTGCCGCTGTATGTGGTGCGCTATGAGGGGGTGGTCTCGAGTTTCCTCGGTGAGACCGCCGCACGACTCGACAGCGCCTTCGAGTTCGCCCGCACCCGCCGCTGCGTGTTGTTCTTCGACGAACTCGACACCGTCGCCAAGGAACGCTCGGACGAGCACGAGACCGGCGAGATCAAGCGAGTGGTCTCCACGCTGCTGCTGCAGGTCGACCGCCTGCCCGCCCACGTCATATTGATCGGAGCCACCAACCACAGCGAACTGCTCGACCGAGCGGCCTGGCGCCGGTTCCAGATTCGCGCCGAGCTCAATGCCCCCAGTCGCGCCGAAGCCACCCGTTACCTCGAACGGCTCGCCGCTCGATTCGGTGGCGACCTTGGGTTCGCCCCGCGCACCCTGGCCGACAAGCTCGCCGGCGCGAGCTACGCAGAGCTGGAAGAGTTCGCCCTCGACGTACGCCGCCGCGCCGTCCTCGAACTTCCCGACTCCGATCACAAACGGATCGTGAGGGAACGCCTCGAACACTGGCGCAACCAGGCGAGCGGGTGAGTCAGCAACCCACCGCCGGTGCCGAAGGATCCAGCCCCTCCCCCGGCTCCGACTCGCGAACCCTGCTGGCACTGACTGCGCCGACTGTGGGCGACCGACACAAGCTGCCCCCCTCGGTCCCACCTGTAGTTCGAGGCCCCGGAGCTACACGCCAGGGCGAGAGGCTGTCCCCGCAATTCCGTGCCCTCGTCGAGGCTTTCGACAGGCGGCGCGTCCATCTAAGTGACGACGACGCCGACGAGCTCGACCCTGAACTGGTACTGGTCTTCGACCTCGCCGGATCGGTCGCCGACTTTCGCAACGCCGTCGACCGGATTGAGGGCCTGGAGTTCCTCTCCGAGTTCCTCGACGAAGACACCGACCCCGACGAGGACTTCGCCAGCTTTTCTCCCACCGAGGGCCAACTCGACGACCAGGTCTCACGCTCGCTGTACCTGGTGATGTCCAACAGCGAGGCTGCCGGCCAGCTGGTCACCCTTTTCGAGGCTTGGCTGGATGACCCAGACATCACGTTTAAGCACGGACTGGGCAAGTTCAAGCACGCCTTCGCCCAACTACGCGCCATCCGCAGGTGGGGCCCGCAGGACCGCGTCCGAGAGACAGGGCTGCTTGAACAGTGGCGTGAGCACCTGGAGCTCGTCGGCCAATCGATCAGTCCAGTACGCGTCGAGGTCGAGTTGTGGTTCCGTCGCGGAGCCCCGGATCGAACCTACGCTGAAGGACACGTCGAAGAAGTACTAACCGCGGCTGGCGGACGGGTCCTGCACCGCGCTCAGATCGCCGAGATCGGTTACCACGCCATACTGGCTGAGCTGCCGGTCCAGCAAGTAGAAGAGGCACTCGAGCGCGGATCTCAAGCCATCGATCTGCTGACCACCGACGAGGTCATGTTCGTCACCCCGTTCGCCCCGATGACAGTCACCCAGCCCGAACTCGATATTCAGGACGACTCAGACGACGCAGGCCCGGACCACACCGACTCCAGCGACGGCAGTGTCGTGTCGGCCAGACCTGCGGATGCGCTGCCTCGCATCGCTCTTCTCGACGGGCTTCCCTTCGCCAACCACGACCGCCTGGCTGGCCGGCTGAGCGTCGACGACCCCGACGGCCTGGGCGTCAACTATCCAGTCTCAGCACGCCATCACGGCACCGCCATGGCCTCGCTAATCATCCACGGCGACCTCGATGCCGGCGGGGATCCACTACACAGGCCCCTGTATGTCCGCCCCATCCTCCAACCCCACCCCCTGAGCTCGGCAGCCGAGCAGGTCCTCGACAACGTCCTGCTGCCCGATCTGCTGCACCGCGCTATTCGCCGCATGATCAAGGGAGAATCTGGCCGTGATGCGACCGCGCCGAGCGTGCGCATCGTCAACCTTTCTATTGGCTCACCGGCCCGCGCCCTGGTTAGGCGAATGAGCCCAACTGGGCGACTACTCGACTGGCTCGCCCTGGAGTACAACCTTCTCTTCATAGTCAGCGCCGGCAACCACACCCTTCCGCTGGCGATTCCCGCTTCGCAGGCCAACCAGCTGACCGCCGCGCGAGTTGCTGCGTTGCGCGCTGCTCGAGCAAACAGCCGAAAGCGTGGGCTCCTGCCTCCAGGCGATGCGATGAACGCGCTCACCGTCGGCGCCACGCATGCCGATGCCAGCTCTAACGTCCCCGCCTCAGGGCCCGACCACACCGGTTTAAGCGCAGCACAGCCCGGCAACCGTCCCGACACGGCCTGGAACCTGAACGAGCCGGGCACGCCTGCGTTCTACGGCGCAGTCGGGCCCGGCGTCGGCCGCTCGATTAAGCCCGACCTGCACCACACCGGTGGAGTGACGCTCTACGAGCGCCCCTTACTCCCCAGTGTGGGGTCCGGGGAAGACGCAGACGAGGTAGTCCTGAATCCCCTGCGCACGTATGCCACCGGACCCGGCACGAGAGTCGCGGTGCCCGGACGTGGCGGGGCAACTTCCGCGACGGCCTTCACTGTCGGCACCAGCAACGCCGCCGCCCTGGTCTCACGCGAAGCCAGCGGCGTCTTCGACGTGCTCGAGGCCGGCGCTGAGGCCGGCGATCCCGCCTTCCCCGACGCGCTCTACCACCCGGTGCTGGTCCGCGCGCTGCTCGTGCACGCAAGCTCGTGGGGTCCTGCTGCGCGTCACTTGCGCGACTCTTTGGCGCTGGATCCTCAACGAGCGCGGCGAGAACTGACCGCCATGCTCGGCTACGGCGTCCTTGATCCTGCGCTGCTGGGACATGCCGCGACAAACCGAGCCGCACTCATCGCGGGCGGCTCCATCGAACGGGAGCAAAGCCACACCTACCGGGTCCCCCTCCCATCCTCACTGCGCGCACGCCCCGAGTGGCACCGCATCACCATTACGCTGGCCTACATGGCCCCCACCGCGGGCAACCTCAGCCGCTACCGAGGCACAAAGGTTTACTTTGAACTCCCCGACCGTGCAATCACCGCCGGTGACCGTGCTGAGGCCACCCATTGGAGCGTTCGCAAGGGCAGCTGCCAGCACGAAATCATCGAGGGCGAGCGCGCCATGGTGTTCGGCGCCAGTGAGACGCTCCCCCTCCAGGTGGAGTGCATGCGTGACGCCCAGACGCTGCGCAAGGGCGAGAGCGTTCGCTACGGCCTGGTCGTCTCGATCCAGACCGCGACAACCACCTCAACCACGATCCACGACGAGGCCCGTGCACAGCTGCGACAGCTGGTGCGTGCGCAGGCTCGCGAGCGTGGCCGGATTCAGAACTGATCTCTCGGTGGACGTTTCAGATACCAACAGAACACCAGTAAGGATCGAACGAGGGGATCTCACCCCCCTCCCAGAAGACGTACCAAGACTCCCGGAGCGACTGGTTCAGGTGTCTCACTTGACGATCCTCTGACGCGACAGCTGACGGGCATGAAGCGGATCTGCGGTTACCGCAGCTCGAGCCATGGGGCTTGCCTCGGGTTCATGTAGCACATGAGTGTCGTCCAGAACCCGAGCGCCTATCAGGGGTCTACGGGACGCTGGCCGCCTCGTCCCCGAGTCCGAGCGAATGTCTGGCCTGCGCAGTGAACGGCCGACTCGAAGCGGGAGTTCCTCGACCGGGAGGTGGTCGAAGCGCGCGATGGAGACGCGCCGAATCTCAAAGCTAGAGTGGTTCGCTCCTACTCCGGGAAACCCGACAGACGTCCGCCAACGACGCGGAAGGCGTTTCCTACAAAGGTCTACGGCGACGAAAGTCAATAGACGTTCGCGATCATCACCCGCCGTGGTGAGTACGCGGCCGGTGAGGTCCGTGGCCGGGACAAGGGCCGGTTCTTCGGCGCGTCCCCGGTCGCAGGAGCCATGACCTTCTCACAGTTCCCTGCGCATGCAGGCGCGCGGCCACTGGTCAAGGCCGCGGGCGATCTCTGCGGCTCTGATCTCCTTGAGGCCGGGGGTCTCCTCTTTCTCGGCGAGGTACCGGAACCCATGACGCTCGTAATATGGCCCGTTCCACGGGACGTCGGTGTAGGTGGTCAGAGTGACCGCGGGAAGGCCGCACTCCCGCGCCCAACCGATCATGTGATTCAGTAGAGCGGTCCCGATCCCACGGTGCATGAAATCGCTGTGCACCGAGACCTGGTCGAGGTGAGCATTGGCGTCGATCACATCCGCCAGCAGGTACGCCACGGGCCGATCGGCCCCGACGGTGCTGACCCACGCCCGCCCGTTCTGCACGAACTGCAGTAGCGAGCTGACCGACGGCGGGTCGTCCTCGGCCACCACGGTCATCCCGATCTCGGCAAAGGGTGAGCCAGCCGACCGCTCGATGTCCTGCACAGGGACCAGATCACTTTCCCTGGCGGGCCGGATACTGTGCGTGGTCACCGAATTTCCTCGCTCTCGTCGACCCGTGCAACGCGGTCTGGGGCACTACATCCCTGGCGCCCTGCCCTGGTGTCGGTGCGGCCCGGCCCCGGATGTCTCAGCAGGCGCCCGCGCCGCCGAGCGCCCGGGCGACCATCGAGTGGGTCCGCGGGTCGAGCGCCATCCCGCCGTGGGAGGTCGGGCCGCCGCCGCAGGCCTGCTCCGGAACCCGCCACCCCACGCCGGGCCCCGGCACGAAGCTCCGCTGCGGTGGCAGGAGATGGTCGCCGCCGGTGGCGATGAGCGTGTAGGCGACCCCGGGCAGGAACGGGGTGCGGTCGAGCCCGTACCACGCGGTGAGCATGGGGCTGCCGGGTGACAGTTCGGCCAGACCCCGCAGGTTGGCGGCCCAGAGCGCCGCGCCTGCGACCCCCGGTGGCAGCTGGTGGGGGATCAGGCCACTGTTGTCGGCGCCCCAGTACCCGCCCACCGAGACCACCCGGCCCACCGCGCCGGGGCGCAACACCTTGGTGGTGTACCCCGCGATCGAGGCGCCCTGCGAGTAGCCCACCAGGTCGACCTGCGCGGCGCCGGTGACCGCGCGCACGTGGTCGATCACCCCGGCGAGCTGCGGACCGGACGCACCGACGATCGAGTCGAGACCTCCCCGGGCCGGGTTGCCCGCGTACGCGCCGAGGGTCGGTGCGATCACACAGAACCCCTGCCTGCGCAGCGGCTCGCCCAGTCGCGGCATGGTGTTGGGGCCGTTGTCGAACGTCCCGTGCACCAGAATCACCGGCCGCGGGTGGGCCGGGGTCGGTCGGCAGGTGATCGGGGTGTCCACCGCGGCTGGCGGGCCGGGGGCGCCGATGGGTCCGTTGATGCCGTTGAGCGCCTCGGTCACGTAGGGCCCGAGCTCGCCCGAGGGATCCAGGTCCCCGACGAGGTCCGTCAGTGCGTCCTCCACCGGCCCGGCGGCGGCCTGTGGGACGAGTGCGGGCGCGGCGGTGGTGGTCGTGACCGCCGCGGCGAGGGGCACGGCCAGCGCGCCGGCGACGAGGGCGCCGGCAAATCGGGAACGCAGGCGGTGTGGGGTGCGGGAACCGAGCATGGTGACTCCCAAAGAGTGTGAGGTCACACAAGTATGCGAGTGCCGAGCGGGATCGGGTACCGCGAGGACCTCACGTTCTCGCGGCGCGGACCGATTACTGCGGACGCCGCCGACCGGGGCGGGTGCCCCACGATCAGCTCGAGGTGAGGCCCTACTGGGCCAGGACCTTGTTGACCAGACGCGACGCGAAATTGGGCGAGAACTTAGAGATGTTCGCGAGCACGGTCGTCTGCTCGCCGACGGAGTAGGACGTGCGATGAAGGCGGCGGTCAAGGGTCGTCGGGTGGACGGACTGCCAGACCTTGTCCGCCACCTGCTCGGGCGTGATCTTGATGCCGAGCGTCCTGGTCGTCTTGGCCTTGGGGTCCGCGAGAGCGGTCTTGGCCCACAGCGGCCAGATCCCCACCACGCGCACGCCGTGCGGTGCCCACTCGAGCTCCAACGCCTCGGTCAGCCCGGCGACGTAGAACTTGGCGGCGCTGTACGTGGCGATCCCGGGTTGACCGTAGATCGCCGACGCGGACGCGATGTTGACCAGGTGCGACCCCGGCGTGGCCTTGAGGTACGGGAACGCGGCTTTGGCGCCGAGCGTCACCCCCAACACATCGATGTCGATCTGGGCCTTGACCGCGTCAGCCGAGATCTCCGACAGGTCGCCGGCGACAAGAACACCCGCGTTGTTGTCCAGGACGTCGAGCGTCCCGCCGGTGTGCGAGGTGAACTCCTCCAGCGCCTTCTCCCACTGCTGCATATCGCGGACGTCGAGCTCTCCGGTGATCCAGTCGGGATGACTCGACTGCACCGCGGCCAGGGCGTCGGTGTCGACGTCATACACCCCGACAGTCCATCCCTCGCGGCCGAATCGCTCCGCCGTTGCCAGGCCGATCCCAGCCGCCCCGCCCGAGATGAAGATCGATACCATTCGCTGTCCTCCACACGCAAGTCCGATGCGGCGCGCCGCCCGGAGATATCCGACACTCGACAGTACCGAGCATTGGACGGGCGAGGGAAAGCTCTACCAGTGCGCGATCACGAACGTCTGCCGCGATCACGCGTGTCGCTCGGGCGCTGTGCCGACCTCACGTTTCCCTCGCGCGGAGCGACTACCTCCCGAGACCGGTGGGAGGGGCGTGTGAACGTGGCGCCGGAGACGAGGGGAGGATCTGATCTATGAGGGCAGCCTTCGACGGTGCGGTGGTCCGGCACGGGCCGACGGTTCTGCGAGTGTGCCGTGCGGTCCTGGGTCCCGGCCCCGACGCCGACGACGCCTGGTCCGAGACTTTCCTCTCCGCGCTGCGGGCCTGGCCGGACCTGCCGGAGGAGACCAATGTGGAGGCGTGGCTGGTCAGGGTCGCCCACCGCCGCGCCGTGGACGTGG
>NZ_JAALEB010000371.1:0-4989 GCF_014145165.1 Dietzia sp. Cai40
CGGTGCCGGAGGCCTCGCTCACGACCGGGGCACGGCCGAGGGCCTGCAGTGCCACGGTGCGGGCGAGCTGGTAGTTCACCGGGCCGGAGGCGCCGGGCCCGGTCATCGCCGACCCCATGGAGCCGAGCATCTGCCCGAACTGGGAGAGCATCTGGCCGAACTGACCGAACTGGGAGGGGTCGAAACCGCCGGGGCCGCCCGGGTCGCGGCCCCGGTCGTCGTCGCGACCGTCGTCATCGGAAGCGGAGAAACCGAAGGGCTGGTTCATGCCACAACGGTACAGCCCGACGGGTGCGCAGGTCCGGGCGCGACGTCACGGTTCCGCCCGCGCGGACTACCCTTGCCCCCGTGAGTCGCCGACTGCTGACCCTCCTCGCCGCTCTGGTCCCGGCGGTGCTGCTGCTCGTCCTGGCCACGTCGGCGACCGTGCCGCTCGTGGCCATGGGCCCCGGGCCCACCTACGACACCCTCGGGGAGGTCGAGGTCGAGCGTGGCGACGGGGTGGAGACTGTCCCCGTCGTCGAGGTCAGCGGGCGTGAGGCGGACGAGACCTCCGGAGCACTACGGATGACGACGGTCGCGGTCCGCGACAACCTGACCCTGCTCGACGCCATGAGGTTCTGGCTGGATCCGGTGCAGATGGTGGTCCCCCGCGACCAGGTCTTCCCCCCGGAACGGTCGAGGGACGAGGTCCGCGAGTCCAACGCCGCGGAGATGGTGGGGTCGGAGAACTCGGCCGAGGCCGCCGCCTACGGGTACCTGGGGATCCCGATGCAGCCCCGGGTCGAGGCCGTCGACCCGGAGGGCGCGGCGGCCGACCTCCTCCGTGAGGGCGACATCCTGACCTCGATCGCCGGGGAGCGGGTCTCGGATTCGACAGCGGTGGTCGAGCAGGTCAGCGCCCACCGTCCGGGCGACGAGGTCCGGATCGGGTTCGCCAGGGACGGGCGCGAGGAGACGACGACGACGACGTTGCAGCCCGCCGGACCGGACGGCGATCCCGACCAGGGCCGCCTGGGCATCCTCGTCGGCGACACACCGGCCGACGGGACGGACGTCGAGATCAACATCGACCCGAACGTGGGCGGCCCCTCGGCGGGGCTGGTCCTGGCGGTCGCGATCGTGGACAAGCTGTCCCCGGGCGAGTTGACCGGCGGGGCCGAGGTCGCCGGATCGGGCACGATCCGGGTCGACGGAACCGTCGGGCCGATCGGGGGGATCACGCACAAGATCCGTGCCGCCCGGGATGCGGGGGCGACCGAGTTCCTCGTCCCCGCCGGAAACTGTGCGGAAGCCGTGCAGGACCCACCGGGTGGCATCCGCCTGATCGAGGTGGACACCCTCCGGGGCGCGCTGGAGGCGCTGGAGGAGGCCGTTTCCGGGGGAGAGCCACCGACCTGCGGGTGAGGCGACGCTTTTCCGTAAGGTGGGTTCCACGAGCATGTCCGCCCCAGCAGTCCAGGAGCTTCCCCGGTGTCCGTCCGCCCACCCGGTAATCCCGGTCGGCCGATCGCGATCTCACGTCGCGGCCGAGCCGTCGCCATCTCCATCGTCATCCTCATCGTCCTGATCCAGGTACTGCCGAGGATCAACTCCACCTACACCAACTGGCTGTGGTTCGGCTCGGTCGACGCCACCAGTGTGATGAGGACCGAGCTGCTCACGCGGATCGGTCTGTTCGTCGTGGTCGCCCTCCTGGTGGGACTCGCGATCGCCGCGGGGATCCTGCTGGCCTTCCGGTACCGGCCGGTGTTCCTGGCACAGCCGGGGATGCCCGATGCGTTGGCGAGGTACCGGGCGGCTCTCGGCGACTCGCCGGCCAAGACGGTGCTGTGGGTCCCTGTCGCGATCGGCCTCCTCGCCGGTTCGGTGGCGCAGTCGGGCTGGCAGTCGGTCCTGGCGTTCTTCAACTCCACGCCGTTCGGTCAGACGGATGCGCAGTTCGGGCTCGACATCTCCTTCTACGCCTTCGAGCTGCCGCTGTGGCGGTCGATCGTCACCTGGCTCATGGTGGCCGTGGTCCTGGCGTTTATCGCCAACCTCGTCACGCACTACCTGTTCGGTGGGCTCCGTCCCGGAGCGCGTGAGGGTGCGCTGACCCGCGCCGCGCGGATCCAGCTGGTCAGCCTCGCCGGACTGTTCATCCTGCTCAAGGCGGCCGCCTACTGGCTCGACCGCTACGAGCTGCTGTTCCGGGAGAACGCGACGTTCACCGGTGCCGGACACACCGATGTCAACGCGCTGATCCCGGCCAAGATCTTCATGTTCTCCGTGGCCATCGTCTGCGCGATCGCCTTTTTCTCCGCGATCGTGATCAGGGACCTGCGCATCCCCGCGCTCGCTACCGTGCTCCTGCTGTTCTCCGCGCTCGTGGTGGGCTCGGCCTGGCCGCTCGCCGTGGAGCAGTTCTCCGTCAACCCCAACCGCGCCGAGAAGGAACGGGAGTACATCGCCCGCAACATCGAGGCCACGCGGGCCGCGTACGACATCGGGGACGACCGCGTCACCTACATAGAGAACTGGGGCTCGGCCGACCCGAACCCGCGGGAGGCGGGCTCGGACGTCACGACGCTGTCCAACGTCCGCGTGCTCGACCCCAACGTCCTCTCGCCCACGTTCACCCAGCTGCACCAGCTGCGGAACTTCTACGGCTTCCCCGAGACGCTCGGCATCGACAGGTACACGATCGACGGTGAGATGCGGGACTTCCTCGTGGCCGCCCGTGAGCTCAACCCGGAGTCCCTGCAGGCCAACCAGCGGGACTGGATCAACCGGCACACCGTCTACACCCACGGCAACGGCTTCGTCTCCGCGCCCGCCAACCGCGTCAACGAGATCGCGGACGACGCCGGCTCGGATCGCGGCGGACTGCCGAACTTCCAGGTCTCCGACCTCGAGGCCATCGCCAGTGGTCAGGAGATGGTGATCCCGGTGACCCAGCCGCGGACCTACTTCGGTCCGCTGATCGCCCAGTCCGACCCCGACTACGCCATCGTCGGCGACAACGGCGAGGGCCCGCGCGAGTACGACACGGACACCCAGCAGTACACCTACACCGGCGAGGGCGGGGTCCCGATCGGCGGCTGGATCAACCGCACGGCCTACGCGCTGAGGTTCGCCGAGCGCAACATCCTGCTGTCCAGCCTGATCGGCGACGACTCCAAGATCATCTACGACCGCGACCCCCGCGACCGTGTCCAGAAGGTCGCCCCGTGGCTGACCACCGACACCAATACGTACCCGGCCGTGATCGACGGACGGATCAAGTGGATCGTCGACGGGTACACCACGCTCAAGACCTATCCGTACGCCGAGCTGAGTTCGCTGGAGGCGATGACGGCGGACTCGACCAACGAGGCCGGCGGCCGGGTGCTGCCGGACGAGGAGGTCTCGTACATCCGCAACTCGGTCAAGGCCACGGTCGACGCCTACGACGGCACGGTGGACCTCTACGCGTTCGACGAGTCGGACCCGGTGCTGCAGACCTGGATGAAGGCCCTGCCCGGCATCGTGCAGCCGCGGGACGCGATCTCGGAGGAGCTCGAGGAGCACCTGCGCTACCCGGAGGACCTGTTCAAGGTCCAGCGTGAGCTGCTGGCCAAGTACCAGGTCGACGACCCGGGCCAGTTCTTCACCAACGACGCCTTCTGGTCGGTGCCCTCCGATCCCACCGTGACCTCGTCGATCCAGAACCCGACCCCGCCCGCGGGCGGGCCGGCCGGCGGGCCGGCGGGTGCGCAGGCCGCCAACCGAGGCCCGGTGGAGGGCCCCAGTCAGCCGCCGTACTACGTGGTGGTCTCCGACCCGACCGATCCCGAATCGGACGAACCGTCGTTCCAGCTGATCTCCGCGTTCCGCGGGTACGAGCGCGAGTTCCTCGCGGCGCACATGTCGGCGAGCTCGGACCCGGACACCTACGGCGACATCACGGTTCGCGTGCAGCGCCCCACCGAGCCCCTCGCACAGGGACCCAACCAGGCGCAGGACATCATGATCGCCTCGCCGGCGATCGCCGAGGACCGCCGGCTGTGGGGTGAGACCGCCGAGATCACCGAGGGCAACCTCCTGGCGCTGCCGTTGGCCGACGACTCGGTCCTGTACGTGGAGCCCATCTACACCCAGCGCAAGGACCAGGACTCGGCGTTCCCGCGGTTGCTGCGCGTGATGGTCTCCTATGACCGCGCGGTGGGTTATGCGCCCACGCTCTACGAGGCACTGCGCCAGGTGGGCATCGAGGCCGACCCGGACGTCGTGCGGATCGACGAGAGCGGTGCGGCCGAGGCCGAGGCGGAGGGTGAGGTCGCGGGCGCGTCCCGGCCGAGCGTTCCGCGCCCGGCGGCGCCCGCCACCGGCGGTGGAGACGACGCCGAGCGGGCGGCCGCGGTGCGGGACATCAATCAGGCGCTGAACGCGGTCCGTTCGGCACAGGGCGGTGACCTGTCCGCGCTGGGACAGGCTCTCGAGGATCTGCAGGAGGCGGTCGATGCCTACCAGGCCCTCGGGAACTGACCTGACCAGGGGATATGTCACCCCCGGTGTGAGTTAGGTCATGTTCTGTTCGTTTCGCGTCCACCGATTTGCCTTCCGCGGTGACTGGCACGTAGTGTCATAGACGCAAACGACGCGGGGTGGAGCAGCTCGGTAGCTCGCTGGGCTCATAACCCAGAGGTCGCAGGTTCAAATCCTGTCCCCGCTACCACGATGAGGCCCCCTGACCGGGTGAGAATCCGGTCAGGGGGCCTTTGTCGTTCGTGCGACAGGGCGCCGCCTCGGGCATGGGGATTGCGCGCCCCTGTTGTTAGTCACTAACATTCTGGGTATGGGTCGGTCCGAGCAGACGCGCGAACGACTGCTCCGTGCCGCCCTGGAGCTGATGGGTGACCGCGGGTACGACGGCGTCACCACGGCGGCCGTGGCCGGACGGGCGGGCGTCAGCGAGATGACCCTCTTCCGCCACTTCCCGACCAAGGCGGCGCTGCTCGTGGACGA
>NZ_JAALEB010000372.1:0-1801 GCF_014145165.1 Dietzia sp. Cai40
GGCCAGGGCCTTGTTGACGGTCTCGCGGGACGCGCCGACCAGCTGGGCGATCTCCTCCTGCGTGAGGTCGTGCGTCACGCGGATGTTGGCGCCCTCCTGGGTGCCGAAGCGCTGGGCCAGCTGCAGCAGCGCCTTGGCCACGCGACCGGGGACGTCGGTGAAGATGAGGTCGGCCAGGTTGTTGTTGGTGCGGCGCAGGCGGCGGGCCAGCACGCGGAGCAACTGATCGGAGATCTCGGGACGCTCGGAGATCCACCGCTTGAGCGCGGAGCGGTCCATGGCCTGGACGGAGACGTCGGTGACGCAGACCGCCGAGGAGGTCCGCGGGCCCGGGTCGAAGATGGACAGCTCGCCGAACATGTCCGACGGGCCGAGGATCGACAGCAGGTTCTCGCGGCCGTCGGGGGCCTTGCGGGAGAGCTTCACCTTGCCGGAGGTGACGATGTACAGGCTGTCGCCCTGCTCGCCCTCGCGGATGATCACATCACCCTTCGAGTACTCCTCGCGGGTCAGGTCGGCACGCAGCGCCGAGACGGCCGCGGGCTCGACACCCTGGAAGATGCCGGCCCGGGTGAGTACGTCGTCGGCAGACTGGTCCGTGCGGCGATCTATCGTCACAGTCTGTGACCCTCCCGTTCGGGCGCGGACGAGCGAGGTCCGCGCCATGGCGTGCGTGTGGCGAAAGCCACTGTAGCCGTTCCGGTGCCCCAGGTGTGACCAACGCGCGGCGACCGGGGTGGGTCAGGTCTCGATCTTCTCCGGCTCGGCCAGGATGGCGGCCTCGAACTTGTCCATCAGGAGGGCGAAGCCGGCGAGGAGGACCGGGACCAGGACGACGAGGATTCCCTGCATGACCCCGAGTAAACACCCCCGCGGGCCGGCGCGCACGCGCGGGCCGGCGCACCCGAGGGTGGTCCGGGCCGTAATGTGGACTCATGCCCGACCCCGCTCCAGCTTCCACGAAGCGCCGCAGACGAGGGGTGGCCGCGAGGGGGGTGGAAACCGACCTCGGGCGCACCCGCCGCGCCAGGCGCATGCTCCGCACCCTCGAGAGCGCGTTCCCGCACGTCTACTGCGAGTTGGACTTCCGCGACCCGCTCGAGCTGAGCGTCGCGACGATCCTGTCCGCGCAGTGCACGGACAAGCGGGTCAACGAGGTCACGCCCGCCCTGTTCGCCCGGTACCGCACGGCCGCGGACTACGCGGGCGCGGACCGCGAGGAGCTGGAGGCGCTGATCCGTCCGACCGGTTTCTACCGCAACAAGGCACGCAGCATCCAGGGTCTGGGCGCGGCGCTGGTGGAGAGGTACGACGGCGAGGTGCCGCGTCGGCTCGAGGACCTGGTCACCCTCCCCGGGTTCGGGCGGAAGACGGCCAACGTGGTGCTCGGTAACGCGTTCGGCGTGCCCGGGCTGACGGTGGACACGCATTTCATGCGCCTGGTCGCGCGCTGGAGGTGGACCGAGGCCACCGACCCGGTCCGCATCGAGCGGGAGGTGGCGCGGCTGCTCCCGCGCGCGGAATGGACCGACGCCAGTCACCGGATCATCTTCCACGGCCGACGGGTGTGTCACGCGAGGACCGCGGCCTGCGGGGCGTGTGTCCTGGTCGACGACTGCCCGTCCGCGGGCGAGGCCGGCCCGCTCGATCCGGTGGCCGCCGCCCGCCTCGTGGCGGGACCCGAGCGCGCCCACCTGTTGGAGTTGGTCGGGCTGGGGGAGCACGCGTGAGCGCCTCGCTGAGATGGTCGCTGGTGGCGCTGGTGGCGCTGATCGGCGTCGTCGTCGCGCTGGTCTCCACC
>NZ_JAALEB010000373.1:0-9722 GCF_014145165.1 Dietzia sp. Cai40
AGCTGCGCGTCCGGGTCGTGACCATCCTCACCGCTGCGCAGGAGGCCGTCCGATGACCCCCCGTGCCGTCCCCCTGGCGACGCTGCTCAGCGTGGTCCCCTACTTCCACACCCGGGGAGCCGTGCCCGTGGCCGACGCCGCGCGGGACCTCGGCATGTCGGACAAGCAGCTGCGGGACGCCCTGTGGCAGCTGTGGTCCTGCGGGCTTCCCGGGTACGGCCCGGGTGACCTCATCGACCTGGCGTTCTCGTCCGAGGACCTCGACGACGCCGAGCTGGTCGAGGTGACGTTCACCGCCGGGATCGACCGGCCCGTGCGGCTCACCGCCGCCGAGGCCGTCACACTCGAGACCGGACTCGCGATCTTCCTGGACCATCCCGAGGTGGTCGACCAGACCGCCCTGCGCGATCTGCTACAGACCCTCCGGACCGCGGCAGGTGTCGAGTCGGGTGCCGGGGGACGCGGCGTGGACGCCCCCCGTCCGGAGACCACCACCCCGGATGCCGATGTGGTGCGTACCGCGGTCCACGACGGACACGCGCTGCGATTCGTCTACCACTCGGCCAGCTCGGACACCTCCACCACCCGGGTGGTCGATCCGGCTCGCCTCTCGGTGTCCGACGGCCACTCCTACGTCCACGGCGTCGACCGCGGGACGGGTCAGTGGAGGACGTTCCGCACCGATCGGATGAGCGGGGTGGAGGAGGTCGGACCGCGCCGGGCGCTCGGACCGGAACCCCAGGACGACGGCGAGGCGGGCGTCCTGATGGAGCGGGCCGTCGTCCCCTCGGCCGCGGCGTGGTTCCTCGACGAGTTCGGTTTCCATGACGTCGTCCGGCGTCCGGACGGTGATCTGGACGTCTCGATCGCTTATCACGACCGGGCGTGGCTGGTCAGGTTCCTGCTCGGGCACGCAGACGTGGTGACGCCGTCGGACCCCGCGCTGGCCGCGGAGATCGCCGCCCGGGCCACCGCGGGACTCGCGCTCTACTCGGCAGGCGACGACTCGATATCGTCGACGTGAAATCGTGGTGAACCCGCTGGTCACCGCCTTTGCAGACGAGGACCGCGACAACGCCTGTCGGCCTCGGTGCGTTAGCATGGGCATGTTGTCCCACAAACGGAGGTTGACATGGGTGCGTTGAGCATCTGGCACTGGCTCATCGTCCTCGCGGTGGTGCTGATTCTCTTCGGCTCCAAGAAGCTCCCCGACGCCGCGCGCGGTCTCGGCCGGTCGATGCGGATCTTCAAGTCGGAGATCAAGGAGATGCAGAACGACGACAAGCCGGCCGAGCCTGAGGCGCTCACGCAGGCCGGCCAGCCGAATGCGGCGCAGTACGTCCAGCCGCAGGCGCATCCCCAGCAGGCACAGCCCCAGACCCAGGGTTACCCGCAGGCCCCGCAGCAGCCGTACCAGCAGACCCAGGCTCAGCAGCCGGGTCAGCCCCCGCAGCCGTACCAACAGCCGGGTCAGCCCCAGCAGCAGTACCAACAGCCACAGGGTCAGCAGCCTAATCAGCAGCCGCCGCAGCCCGGCCAGCACCAGCAGCACTTCGATCCCACCGCGCCGTACGACGGCGGCACCGGCCCCCAGCGGTAGCAGGCCACCTCACCGATGACGCGGACCGGACCGGAGAAGACCGGCGCCACCCCCAGGGGCGGCGCCGGTCGGCTGCTGTCCAAGCGCAGGCGCCGGCCCCGGAACCCCGACGGCACGATGCCCCTCATCGAGCACATCTACGAGCTGCGCACGAGACTGCTCATCGCCCTCGCAGCGATCGTGGTGACGTTGGGGTTCGGATTCTGGTGGTACGGCAGCGGGTTCTTCGGAGTCCCCTCGCTGGGTGAGATCCTCACCGGCCCGTACTGCGACATCCCTCCCGGTGCCCGACTCCAGCTCGGCGACTCGGGGGACCAGTGCCGCCTCCTCGCCACCGGCCCCTTCGAGCAGTTCATGCTGCGTCTGAAGGTGGCCGCGACCGCCGGCATCGTGCTGGCCAGCCCGGTCTGGCTCTACCAGCTGTGGGCCTTCATCACTCCCGGCCTGCACAAGAACGAGAAGCGCTACGGGATCGCCTTCACGTTCCTCGCCGCCGTCCTGTTCATCGGCGGCGCCGTCCTGGCCTACATCGTCATCGTCTTCGCCCTCGAGTTCCTGCTCTCGATCGGCGACAACGTCCAGACCACCGCCCTCTCAGGTACGCAGTACTTCACCTTCCTCATCCAGCTGATCCTGATCTTCGGGGTGAGCTTCGAGATCCCGTTGCTCATCGCGATGCTCAACGTCGCCGGAGTGCTCCGGTACGAGGTGCTCGCCAGGTCCCGCCGCGGGATCATCATGGGGATCTTCGTCTTCGCCGCCGTGGCCTCGCCCGGGCAGGACCCGTTCTCGATGCTGGCCCTCGCCGGGGCGGTGTGCATCCTGGTGGAGATGTCCATCCAGTTCGCCCGCATCCACGACAAGCGCAAGAGCAGGAACCGCGAGGAGTGGCTCGAGGTCGACGACGAGTCCGCGTCGCCGCTGGGCCCGTCCGAGCGCCTCGACGGCTCCGGTGCGGTCCGGTCCACCGGCCCGCTGTCCGCACCCGAGCCACTCGGTGGTGCCCGGCCCCTCCAGGCGCCGTCGGGTGGGGCGATGTATGACGACACGCTCTGAGCCCCACGATTCGGGCACGCTGCTCGAATCGTTCCTGCAGACGGAGGGCTTCGACCCGGACCCGTTCCAGCTGGAGGCGTTCACCGCGCTCGACGCCGGCCGCAATCTGCTCGTCTCGGCGCCCACCGGCTCGGGCAAGACGCTCATCGGGGAGTACGCGGCCCTCCGGGCGTTGTCCGGCGGCGGCAGGTGCTTCTACACCACGCCCGTCAAGGCGCTGAGCAATCAGAAGTTCCGGCAGTTCCGTCATCGGTTCGGGCCCGAGAACGTGGGGCTGCTCACCGGGGACCACTCGATCGACGCCGACGCCCCGGTGGTGGTGATGACCACCGAGGTCCTCCGGAACATGATCTATTCCGGCTCCTCCGCCCTGCACGACCTGGACTGTGTGGTCATGGACGAGATCCACTACCTGGGTGATCGGTCGCGAGGGGTGGTGTGGGAGGAGATCATCCTCACCCTCGATCCGGCGGTTCGACTGGTGGGCCTGTCGGCGACGCTGAGCAACACCGACGAGCTGGGGGACTGGATCAGCGAGATCCGGGGGGACACCGCCGTGGTGCTCTCCGAGCTGAGGCCCGTTCCGCTCGCACACATGCTCTACACGGACGGGGATCTGATCCCGGTCCGCGCGGCGGCCGACCAACGGCGGCGCACCCGAGGCGGATATCACGACGAGCGGGTCGCGGCCCGGCCCCGAGCGCAATGGGCGCGGCGCCAGGACGTCATCGAGAAGCTCGACGACGACCATCTGCTGCCCGCGATCTACTTCGTGTTCTCCCGGGCGGGCTGCGACGGGGCGGTCTCGCAGATGCGGCGGGCCCGGTTGCGGCTGACCACCGGGGAGGAGTCCCGGCGGATCGCCTCGCACGTCGACGCCGCATGCGCACAGGTGCCCCGACATGACCTGGACGCGCTCGACTTCACCGCCTTCAGGGCCGGGCTGGTCAGCGGCATCGCGGCCCACCACGCGGGGATGCTGCCGCTGTTCCGGACCATCGTGGAGGAGTTGTTCTCGGCGGGTCTGATCAAGGTGGTGTTCGCCACCGAGACCCTCGCCCTGGGAATCCACATGCCGGCCCGCGCGGTCGTCCTGGAGAAGACCACCAAGTTCAACGGCGACACCCACGCCATGCTCACCTCCGCGGAGTACTCGCAGATCACCGGGCGCGCCGGGAGGCGGGGGATCGACACCAAGGGCACCGCGGTGGTGCTGGACCAGCCGGACCTCGACCTGGACGCGCTGTCCGCACTGGTCGACACCCCGCGATTCCCACTGCGCAGTGCGTTCACACCCGACTACTCCATGGCCGTCAACCTCGTGGAGCAACTCGGCGTGGCGGAGGCCACCTCGCTGATCGGCAGGTCGTTCGCGCAGTTCCAGACCGACCGCACGCTGGTGTCCCGGTCCCGGGCGGTGGAACGCAGGACCGATGAGAGGGACCGAATCCGGGCCGATCTCGAGGGCGCCGGCGGAGACCGGCAGCTCGACGAGTACATGTCGCTCCGTGCGGACCTCGGCCGACTGGAGAAGTCCACCGAGAAGGCGACCCGGGAGGACCGGCTGGACTCCGTCCGTGCGGCGATGCTCAAACAGACCGCGGGTTCGGTGATCACCGTGGGCCGCAAACGGTTCGGCATGGTCGCCACGGTGCTGCAGGTCCGCACCGATATCCCCGCCGACCCGGCACTGCTGTGCCTGACCGACACCGGCTGGACCGGCTGGCTGCGCCAGCAGGACTTCGCGGCACCCCCCGTCCCGGTGGGGAGGGTCGATCTGCCCCGCGGCCGACGCAAGCTCGACGGGCGGGCCAAGCGGGCGCTGGTCCATCGGATGGAGGGGCTCCGGGGTAAGGCCCGAGGTCGGATGAAGAACGCCGGCGGCAAGCCCGTCCGCAAGGACCCGCGGATCGCCGCGGCGCGCCGCGCCGTGCGCCAACACCCCCTCCACGACGACCCGCGGATCGACAGGCTGGCACGTCTCCACGAACGCTGGGCCCGGGCAGCGGCGGACGTGGCTGAGCTCACCGCCGAGGTGGAATCCGACTCCGACTCCCTGGCCCGCCGTTTCCGGAGGATCGTCGGTCTGCTGGAGCACCTGGGTTACCTGGAGGACCGGGAGGGCGAGATCCGCGCCACGGACGCCGGCCGCCTTCTCGCGGGTGTGCACACCGAGCAGGACCTGTTCGTGGCCGAGTGTCTCCGACGCGGCGTGTGGGCCGGGCTGGACCCGGCCGGGTTGGCGGCGGTGATCGCCACCGTCGTGGCCCACCCCCGCAGTGACGCGGTGGTCCGAGAACCCTCCGACGAACTGCTGCGCGCGGCCCTCGCCGAGACCGAACTCGTCGCCGCCGACGTCGCCGCGACCGAGAAGGCTCACCAGCTGCCCTCGACCCCGGATCTGGACGCGGGGCTCGCACCGGTCCTGCACCACTGGGTGTCGGGTGGCGCGCTGTCGTCGATCCTCGCCGCCTCGTGGCAGGAGGGCGTGGAACTCACCGCCGGGGACTTCGTTCGCTCCGCGCGGCTGGTCGTGGACGTCCTGGCCCAGGTCGGGCAGGTCGCCGAGCCCGATCTCGCGCGGACGGCACGGTCGGCCGTGGGGTCCCTACGTCGCGGGGTCGTACTCGACCACACGGTCTGACCCCCGTCGCGCCATCCCTCCCTCGCGCAGTCGCGCCATCCCTCCATCGCGAAGAGCGTTCCGCACACATCGTCCGAGAAGAGGGTGTGCGGAACGCTCTTATCGATGACTGGCGCTGGTGATTTCCGGCGCGGGAGATGACCGGCCCCGGGCCTGCAGGGGACCGGCGACGGCTCTCAGGCCGGGTCCAGGACCGAGGCCGCCTTCTCCAGACGCCCGATCGCACGCGCCTGTCCCGTGGCCTCACCGAGGGCGTCCAACCGCGCCCGGTCCACGTGTCCGCGCCGGCCGTCGGTATCACCCTCGAACTCGAGCTCGAACCCGCGACCCCGCAGACGGACCACTCCGCGGGCGGCGGTCAGATAGTCGGCGGCCTCGAGAACCGCCTTCCGCTGCCGGGCGGTGAGACCAGATCCGTCGTCCTCGGCGGCCTCCACGATGCCGTCGAGGCCCCCGTACTCCCGCACGAGGGAGGCCGCGGTCTTGGTGCCGATCCCCGCCACCCCCGGCAGGCCGTCGGAGGCGTCACCGACGAGTACCGCGTAGTCGGCGTACACGCGCGCGTCGTCGCCGAGGGGAAGATCGAAGCGCTCCGCGACGACCTCGGGGGTGTACGCGAGTCGCTTCTTCATCCCCGCCCCCACGTACACGACCGTGGTGGTCGCCGACGCCAGCTGGAACAGGTCGCGGTCGCCGGTCACCACCAGCACCTCGCGATCACGCGCGGCAAGTTCTGCCAGGACGTCGTCGGCTTCGGCGTCGGCGGCGGACGCCTGCGTGATACCCGCGGCGGTGAGGATCTCCCGTATCGCGCCGACCTGCGGGTGGAGTGAGGCGGGCGCGTCCTCCCCGCCGTCGTCCCCGACACGGTGGGCCTTGTACGACGGAACCAACCCCACACGCCAGTCGGGGCGCCACTCGCGGTCCAGGGCCGCCACCAGTCCGGACGGCGAGTACTCCTCGAGGAGCACCGACACCATGTCGCAGAATCCACGCACCGCGTTGGCCGGTGCGCCGTCGGGTCCGGTGATCTTCTCCGGTACCGAGTGGAACGCGCGGAACCACAGGCCGGCACTGTCGAGAACCATGAGCGGGCCCTGGGACACCGCGCCTCCTCGGGTCGAGTGTGGGCCGGGTATCGACCTGTCGTCAGAATAGTCCTCCCCGTGAGAGGGCGAGGTGACAGTGGTCCGCCGGGAGCGGACGGCGGGCGCCCGCGACGCCCGACGACCTAGGGTGGGGGGATGAGCACCGGCCCCTCGGACACCCACGCCCGGCGACTGACGGCGGTGCGTGATCGCGCGCGCGAGCTCGGGATCGATCACGTGGTGGTGTACTCGGGCGAGGACATGGCTTACCTCACCGGCGAACGCATGGAGTCCCACGAGCGGCTCACGGCCCTCGTCGTGCCCGTCGGGGACGGAACGCCCCTCCTCGTGCTCCCTGCGCTCGAGCTCACCGGTGTCACCCGCCGGGCCGCCGCCCGGGTGGGCGCGGAGATCCATCCCTGGGCGGACGGTACGGACGCGGTCCCTCTGGTCGCGGGCACGGTGTGGGGCCGGATCGCCGTCTCGACCGCGCTGCCCGCGCTGCATCTCGTCCCACTCCAGCTGGGTGTCGACGGTGAGGTGATCCTGGCCTCGGAGGTGATCGACCACGTGCGGGCCGTCAAGACGCCGCACGAGCTCGACCAGCTCGCCGAGGCCGCCCGCCGTATCGACGCGGTCCACGCGCGGATGGGTGAGTTCCTCGAGGTCGGTCGTAGCGAGGAGCAGGTGGGTGAGCTGATCTCCGCCGCGATCGTGCAGGAGGGGCTCACACACGCCGAGTTCGTGATCGTCGGCTCGGGGCCCAACGGCGCCGACCCGCACCACGGGGTCTCAGACCGCGTGATCGAACCGGGGGACATCGTCGTGGTGGACATCGGCGGGCCACTCGAGAGCGGGTACCACTCGGATTGCACCCGCACGTACTCGATGGGGGCGCCCGACCCCGGGATCGCCGAGGCGTACGCGGTGCTGCAGGAGGCGCAGCGTCTGGCCCGGGAGGCGGTGCGCCCTGGCGTCGCGATCGGCGAGGTCGACGCCGCGGCCCGCGAACACCTCGCGGCCGCGGGGCTCGGGGAGTTGTTCATCCACCGCACCGGACACGGGATCGGTCTGGGGCTGCACGAGCCCCCGTTCGTCGCGCCCGGGGCCGACACCGTGCTGGCGGAGGGCATGGTGTTCTCCGTCGAGCCCGGGATCTACACGGCGGGCGGATGGGGTGCCCGTCTCGAGGACATCGTCGCGGTGACGGCGGACGGCCGGCGTGACCTGACCACCGGTGACCGGGGTCTCCGGGTCCTCTGATCTCGCGCCCCGGTCCGTGTCCTCGGCCGGCGATCCCCGGGGGAGCTCTAGCGTCCGAGCCCGGTCCCGGTGAACATCTGGGCGGAGCCCAGGACCCGGTCCACCTCGATCGCCACCACGACGCGCTCGGGATTGGGCTTCGGTTCGCGGTAGCGCAACCCGTATCGGCGCTCGCCCTCGCGGACCGAGGCCTCGTCGGTGAGCAGCCGCGCGTGCCCCTCGAAGGTCAACCAGCGGCCGCGGTCGACGTGGGAGACCGCTGCCCGCCCGCCGCGCGCGGCGTTGCGCGCCTTCTGCGATCCCCGCCGGGTGATCACGCGGGCCAGCCCCGACTCGGGGTCGATGGTGAAGCCCACCGCCACCACGTGCGGTGAACCGTCGCGGCGGAGGGTGGTGAGCGTGCCCAGGTGGTACTCGGCGAGGAACTCGTGGGCATCGGGGGAGAGGTCTGCCAGTGTGCGGGACATAGCGGCGAGCCTGCCACAGCGAGCCGACGCGGACCGCGACGACGTGCGTGGGACAATTCCCTCATGTCCACCCCCGCAGCCCCCTCGCCCCGGCGCGCACCGGCAGGCGAGGTCGTCGTGATATTCGGTGGCCGGAGCGAGATCGGTCTGGCCGTGGCCCGGCGTCTCGCGGACGGACGCACGGTCGTCCTCGCCACCCGCCCCGGTCGGGACGTCTCCGCGTTGGCAGCCCCACTCACGGCGGCCGGGGCGGTGGTCGTCGAGATCATGGACTTCGATGCCGACGACCTCGACTCGCACGCTCGGGTCGTGGAGGACGTCGAGTCCCGGATCGGTGAGATCTCCATCGCCGTGCTGGCGTTCGGGGTCCTCGGCGATCAGGAGGTGGCCGAGAGGGACGCGGCGGCCGCGGCCAGGATCCTGCACACCGACTTCGTGGCCCAGGCCGCCCTGCTCACGGTTCTGGCGGAGCGGATGAAGTCCCGCGGGCGCGGGGTACTCGTGGCGTTCTCGTCCGTCGCCGGCCAACGGGTCAGGCGGGCGAACTACGTGTACGGCTCCGCGAAGGCCGGTCTCGACGGGTTCGCCTCGGGGATGGCCGACGCGCTCCACGGCACGGGCGTGACGCTGGTGATCCCCCGCCCGGGGTTCGTGATCGGCCGGATGACCGAGGGGATGGACCCCGCCCCGTTCTCGTCGACTCCCGACCAGGTGGCGGACGCGGTCGTCGAGCGGGTGCGGGCCCGGCGGGCCGGGGTGGTGTGGATCCCGTGGCAACTGCGGGTGATGTTCGCCGTCGCCCGACTCGTGCCGCAGCCGCTGTGGCGACGGATGCCGCGGTGAACGCCCCCGCCGCGGAGGACCGCGCCCGGTGACCGCCCGGTTCATCAGCGTCGGCCCCGGCGCCGCGGATCTCCTCACCGTCCGCGCCTCCCGGTCACTCGCCCGCTGCGGGACCTGTCTGTTCGAGGGCGGTCACGTGCCCGGTGAGGTGCTGGCCCTCTGCCCGCCGACGGCCCGCCTGGTGGACACGGAGGGGATGCCCCTGCCGGACGTCGTCGACGAGATCCGGTCGGCGTGCGAGCGGGGCGACCGGGTCGTCCGGCTCATCCCGGCGGATCCCGCGTCGTCTGTCCGGGTCGGCCGGGAACTCCGCGCGCTCGAGGCGGCGGGGATCGGGTGGCAGGTCGTCCCCGGTGTCCCCGTGTTCGCGGCGGCGGCCGCCGCTGTCGGGGTCGACCTGTCCGCACCCGGTGGACCGGGCTCGGTCCACATCACGGGCTCGGTCCACATCACGGGGTCGGTCCACCACACGGGGTCGGTCCACAACACCGGGTCGGTCCACAACACGCCGGTGGGCGACCAGACCCGGCCGGCCCAATCGGGCGGGGAGCCGGGATCGACCCTTCTGACCTGGCGTTCGGACCTCACCGTGGTGACCCACGTGGGTGCCCCGCAGCTCGCCGAGGTGATCCGGGGGCTCGCGCACGCCCATGGATCCGGGTGCCCCGCCGGGATCGTGATGTCCGCGGGCCGGGAGGACGAGACCACGGTCATCGGGACGCTCGGGGACATCACCGACCGCCTGGCGGGTACCGATCTCC
>NZ_JAALEB010000374.1:0-5680 GCF_014145165.1 Dietzia sp. Cai40
GGATGGTGGGGTCGAGCCAGACCGAGCGGGCGCTGTCGGCGGTCGCCTCGGAGGCGGTGCCGGCGGCAGGCGCGGAGGCGAGCGACAGCTCGGCGAACCTGCGCAGCCACTGCTCGTAGGTCATGGTGTCGAGGTCACCGAAGTACGGCTTGGCGGTGCCGTTGATCGCGGCGATGATCTCGTCGCGCCGCGCGGCCACGGCCTCGGCGTCGCCGGCGACCTCGTCCAGCAGTCGCCCCGTGCGGGCGGCGGTGTTGTCGATCTCGTGGATGTCCGCGCCGAGCTGGCTGCGGCCGGAGGCCATGCCGCCCTCGGCCTGGCCGGCACCCACCCAGTGGTCCACGCCGACGGTGTCCACGAGGAGCTGCTTGACCTGCGGGCTGGTGGTGGCCTCGAGCGTCGCCATGGCGGCGGTGCCCACGAGGATGCCGTCGACGGGCATGGCCGGGTAGCCGTGGGCGTTGGCCCAGGATCCGGTGAGGTAGTCGGCGGCCCGCTCCGGGGTGCCGATCCCGCCGCCGACGCACAGGACCACGTTGGGCCGGTCGCGCAGCATCGGGTAGGTGGCCAACAGGAGCGAGTCGAGGTCCTCCCACGAGTGGTGTCCCCCGGCCCGGCCGCCCTCGACCTGGACGATCACCGGCATGTGCGGGACCTCGGCCGCGATCCGCACGACCTGGCGGATCTGGGCGACGGTGCCCGGCTTGAAGCTCACGTGGCGCAGTCCCGCCTCGGTGAGCTCCTCGATGAGGGCCACGGACTCGTCGAGCTCGGGGATGCCGGCGGTGACGATCACCCCGTCGAAGGGGACGCCCGCGGCGCGGGCCTTCTGGACCAGTCGCTTGCCGCCGACCTGCAGCTTCCACAGGTACGGGTCGAGGAACAGGGAGTTGAACTGCGCGCTGCGGCCGGGCTCGAGGAGCTCGGTGAGGCGCTGGGTGTTCTCGGCGAAGATCGGCTCGGTCACCTGACCACCGCCGGCGAGCTCGGCCCAGTGGCCGGCGTTGGCCGCGGCCGCGACGATCTCCGGGTCCACGGTGGTCGGGGTCATCCCGGCCAGCAGGATCGGCGAGCAGCCGGTGAGGCGGGTGAACGAGGTCTCCACGTGCACGCTGCCGTCGGGCAGGGTGATGAGCTGGGGCTGGTACGCCGTCCACGGGCGCTCGATCGACGGGGTGGCACCCGGCGTGAAGAGGTTGCGCAGCCCGCCGCGGGTGGCGGCGGCGACCACACCGACGCCCTGGCCGCGGACCACCGAGCGGTTGAGGCGGGTCAGGGCCTCGCCCGGGCCCATGTCGAGGATCCACTCCGCGCCGGAGTGCAGGGTCTCGGCCATCTCCTCGACCCAGTCGACGGGCTCGGCGAAGACCTGGCGGGCCAACGCGGCCGCGCGGTCGGCGTCCAGGCCACAACGGGCCGCCCAGTCGGACACGATGTCCACCGCGGGGGCCATCGCGGGATGGTGGAAACCGACCTCCACCTCGAGGGGGTCGAAGACGGGGGCGAAGACCTCGCCGCCGGTGAGCTTGGCCTCGCGACGGCGGCGGGACTCGGCCTCGAGGTCCGCGCAGTGACGGCGCAGGTCCTCGAGATCGTCCGGACGGCCCACCACGACGTGACGGCGCTGCGCGTTGCGGATGGAGACGGTCGGCCGCAGTGCGGGGTCGACCGCGGAGAAGACCTCGTCGACGAGGGCGCGCAGTCGCGCGCCGTCGATGCCCGACACGCCGACCATGGGGCTGGCCTCGCCACGGCGGAACAGGCCCGTGCGGCGACCGATCAGGGTGGCGGCGGCGCCGATGAGCTCGGCCATCGCCAGGAGGCGGTCGTCGATCGACCCGAAGGTCTCGACCGATTCCACGGCGAGGATGCCCTGGGAGTGTCCGACCACGGCGGCGGGGGCGGTGTCGTTGACGTCGAAGCCCTCGGCGGCGAGCGCGCGGACGGCGCCCACCTGGGTGAGCAGGACGGCCGGCAGGGAGACCGCGGCGGAGGAGAGCGACGCCTCGTCGGGGAGGTCACCGTGGTCCTCGTCCTCGCCGGTGGTGGTGTTGGCCCACTCGATGGGGCGGAAGCCGTGGGGGCGGACCACCGCGATCTCGTCGTGGACCGGCTCGGTGAGGGCGACGGAGGAGTCGACGAGGTCCTGCAGTTCGGGACCGATCCCGGTGCCGTCGATGAGGTCGCTCAACGCGTCGCGCCACGCGATCCCCTGTCCCCCGAAGGCGAGGGCGTAGGCGGTGCCCTCACGCAGGTCGTCCGCGAGCGCGCGGGCCTGGCGGCGGGCCGCGTGTCCGGTCTCGAGCGGGCGGGGTGTGAGGTCGCGGTCGTCGATCGTCACGTGTGGAACTCCTTGGCAACTTCGTCTGGGACATCTCCACGCCGAGACCAGTTGCTGGTCCGACGCAGGGCACAGACTGCCACAGGAAGTTGAGGGGGCCCTCAGCTTGAGGGGGTACGGCCGTCCGTTCGGGGGTTACCCGAGGGGGCCGACGCGTGAGCCCGATCACAATACGGAGCTGATGGTTCCCTCATATACACAGGTGAGGGGCACCTCAGGTTTCGGGGTACCCATGTTACCGAATCGTTATCTCGTTCTCAGGGGTGATCCGCCCGACGACGGCGTGTCGCCGTCGCCTCCCACACCCCGGCACAGCCGTCAGGCGCCGCACCGGAGAACGGCCATCATCTCGGCGTCGAGACCGTCGGTGGGGCACAGGTCGACGGCCAGACGGCGCGGCCCGGACGACCACTCGACGTGGGCCGTCCGGACCTCGTCGCCCACGGCGATCGTGACCAGTCCGCCGATCCCCGGTTGCTCGTCGGGCGCCAGGCCCCCTCGTCCGACCGTCTCGACGGCGGTCACCTCGGCGACCGTCGCCGGACCCGGAGCGGGGATCAGACGCACCTGCACCCTGGTGCCGTCGAACGCGCCGACCCAGGCCGCCAGCATCCCCGTCCCGTCCGCGCGCAGGTCGAGGGTGTACCCGTGAGCGAACCACGACCCGGTCTCGCGGACCACCTCGGCGGGAGAGGGCACGGGGGCTGCCGACGTCGGGGTGGCGACGAGGGTGGACACCCCCGCCATCGACGCCACGAGCGCGGCCGCGGCCAGCGCGCGTCCCGCCCTCCGTCTCACCTGCATTGTCCTCATGAAGTCACTGTAGTCCCGCCAGTAACACGATCAGGTGCCACGAATGCGTCGAAATGGTCACCAAAACCCCAACCCGCCGACTAGATGTTGGGAGTTGTGGGGACCACACCTATCGTCGTTCCGTCACACCCGGCGGATCCGCCGCCCGATCGCCCGACAAGGAGCCGACCATGACCAGCCCGCCCACCCAAGGTGGGGTGACACCGAGAGAGACATTCTCCCGTCGCTCCGTCTTCGTCTTCGCCGCAATCGGCTCCGCCGTCGGCCTCGGCAACATCTGGCGTTTCCCCTTCGTCGCGTACGACAACGGTGGCGGCGCCTTCCTGCTCCCCTACCTCGTGGCACTGCTCACCGCGGGTCTCCCGCTGCTGTTCTTCGACTACGCCATCGGGCACCGCTTCCGCGGTTCCGCCCCCCTGAGCTTCCGACGGATGAACCGCTTCGCCGAGCCGATCGGCTGGATCCAGGTCCTGGTGTCCTTCGTCATCGCGGTCTACTACGCGGTGATCATCGCCTGGGCGGCCTGCTACGCGTGGTTCTCCGTCGACGAACGCTGGGGGCAGACGTACGAGGAGTCGGCCACGTTCTTCGCCGAGGACTTCCTCCGCGCCGGCAGCGGGTTCGGGATCGACTTCGTCCCGGGCATCGCGCTCGTCCTGGTGGTCGTGTGGATCGTCACGCTCGGGGTCCTGCTCGCGGGCGTCCAGAACGGCATCGGCCGGACCGCGCTGCTCTTCGTCCCGCTCCTGGTGGCACTCTTCGCCGCCCTCGTCGTACGTTCGCTCTTCCTCGACGGCGCGATGGACGGCCTCAACAACTTCTTCACCCCGGACTGGGGCGTGCTCACCGAGCCGAGCGTGTGGATCGCGGCCTACGGTCAGATCTTCTTCTCCCTCTCGGTCGGCTTCGGCATCATGCTCACCTACTCGTCCTACCTCAAGCGCAAGTCCAACCTCACGAGCTCCGGCCTGGTCGTGGGCTTCTCCAACTCCGCCTTCGAGGTCCTCGCGGGCATCGGCGTGTTCGCCACGCTCGGCTTCCTCGTCTCCACGTCGGCGGGCGCGGGCTGGGAGGACGTCGGCGGCGGTCCGGGTCTGGCGTTCATCGCCTTCCCGGCTCTGATCTCGCAGATGCCCGGCGGCCCCATCTGGGGCGTGGTCTTCTTCATCTGCCTCATCCTGGCCGGCATCACCTCGCTCATCTCCATCGTCCAGGTGGTCATCTCGTCCTTCCAGGACAAGATGGGCAGCAGCCGCACCGTCTCGGTGCTGGCCGTGGGCATCCCGATGGCGGTCGCCTCGATCCTGCTCATGCCCACCGAGACCGGGCTGCAGAACCTCGATGTGATGGACAAGTTCGTCAACAGCCTCGGCATCGTCGGCATCACCCTCATCGCCCTCATCGTGGTGATCTTCGTGATGCGGCTGGCCCCCACACTGCGCGACCACCTCAACTCGGTGTCCTCGTGGAAGGTCGGCACGTTCTGGATCGTCTGCCTGGCGGTCATCACGCCGATCGTCCTTGGATACGCCCTGATCCGCGAGATCATGTCCCTCGTCTCCGAGCCCTACGAGGGATACGACGCCGCCATCCTGGGCGTCTGGGGCTGGGGCATGATCGGGACCATCCTCGTCCTGTCGATCGTCCTGTCGGCCCTGCCCTGGCGGGGGGCCCGCCAGCTCGACGGGCCGCCGAGCGTCGACGACGACCCGAGCGACTACAGCTACGAGGAGGGACTCACCCGTCCCGACGAGAACCCGGCTCCCACCCACACGCCCAAGGAGGCCTGAGCCATGGACGCTCCCGCGATCATCATGATGGTGCTGTTCCTGCTCGTGATCTGGGGCGGACTCGTCGCCAGCATCGTGCACTACGTCGGTCACCCCGACGACCCGGAGGGGGCCACAGCCCGTCCCGCGCGCGAACTCTGAGCTCGCGCCGCACGACCTGATCGCCGGCCCCGGCGTCCGCACACCACAGCGGCGCCGGGGCCGGGGTCGTCGAGGCGACCGGACCCGTGACCTCTTCGTGTTCCGAACAGCCCTTCCGGGCACGTCTGATCTGCTATTTTCGCACGATCGACCGACCGGGACCCGCGATGACTCCTCCTCCTCGACCTCCGAACCGACCCCTGTGGCTCGTCCTCGCCGCGGTCGCGGCAGCGATCGCCGTGGCCGGTCTCGTGACGGGCGTGGTCCTGCCCCGCGGCCCGGTCACCACAGTCCACTCCGTGACGATGCTGCTCGTCTGCCTCGGACTCGGCGCCGCGGCAGGCGCTTTCTCCGCCACCCGCTGGGTCACGCTCGTGGCACCGGTCGCCTTCCTGACCGCCTTCGAACTGGCACGGATCCCGGCGCAGGGGCCCACTGTCGACGCGGTCTACCTCGGCAGCATCTACGGGGCGATGGCACTGGTGGTCGGGCGGGGCTTCGACCTGCTGGTGATGGGTCTCCCCCTGGCGGTCGGCGCCCTGTGGGGGGCCGCGGCCGGCCGTCGGCGACGCGCCGTCACCGGGCCCCGGCGGTC
>NZ_JAALEB010000375.1:0-2101 GCF_014145165.1 Dietzia sp. Cai40
GGGCGACTCCACGGGCCGCGCGGAGCCGCCACAGGACCCCCGCGGTGCCGCCACGGCGCCGCCACCGGGTGGCGGCGTCGGTCGCAGTGTTACGTCGGCGCCGGATGCGTTGTTCCAATTGCAACCACCCGGTAACGGACCGATACGCAGCGGTAACGGTCCGGGCGTGTACTCGCTGCCATGTCATCGGAACCCGTCCGGTGACCCAGTCCCCGAGGAGCCCACAGTGCCCGAGTTCGACGCCACCATCACCGAGAACATCGCCGCCTCCCTCAAGGAGATCCCGCACCCGTCCCTACCCAAGGGCACCAGCATCTACGGCGGCACCAAGATCTTCCCAGACTACAAGGCCGAGGAGGGGGAGTCGTACTTCACGCTCGTCCACGGGATCGCCCACGAGTCCTCCGTCTCCTTCGTCGCCGTCCTCCAGGCCACCCGCGCCCTGCGCAAGGGTTTCGAGTCGGCCATCTACTTCTACGGCCCCGGCGCGATCAACTGCCTGGCCACCCGCGGATTCCCCACCACCGGGGACTCCGGCTTCCCCGGCGAGCAGAACATCAACGAGTCCCTCGAGTCGTTCATCTCCGAGGGCGGAACCGTGTTCTGCTGCCGCTTCGGGCTCGGTCTCCACGGCGGTCGCGAGGAGGACCTGATCGAGGGCGTGATCCCCGCGCACCCGCTCGACGTGCAGGACGCCCTGATCCACTACGCCCGTAAGGGCGCCATCATCAACTCGACCTACATGGTCTGATGCCATGACGACCATCGGCTCGGTCGCCGCCAACTTCGGCCGCGACCTCGAGGAGAACTACCGGACCATCGCCCATTACACGGAGATCGCCCGCGAGAGCGGCGTCGACTTCCTTGTCTTTCCCGAGGCCGCCATCGGGGGCTACCTCTCCAGCCTCGGAAACCACGGCGACACCACGCCCACGTCGCGATCACTGCCCCCCGCCATCCGGCTCGACGGCCCCGAGATCGCGCGGGTGCAGGAGATCATCGGAGACCTGGTGGTGGCCATCGGGTTCTGCGAGCTCGACGACGACGGGGTGAACCGTTACAACGCGGCCGCCGTCCTCGACGGAACCCGCGTCTACGGCACCTACCGCAAGGTGCACCAGCCCCTCGGGGAGAACATGTCCTATGCCTCCGGCGGCGACTACCGGGTGTTCGACACCCCTGTCGGTCGGGTGGGCCTGCAGATCTGTTACGACAAGGCGTTCCCCGAGGCCGCACGCGTCATGGCACTGCAGGGCGCCGAGATCATCGCTTCCCTGTCCGCGTGGCCGGCGGCACGCACCGCGACCGCCGCCAACCTCCAGGAGGACCGCTGGACCTACCGGTTCAACCTCTTCGATTCCGCCCGGGCCCTGGACAACCAGGTGTTCTGGGTGGCCTCCAACCAGGCGGGGACGTTCGGGTCCCTGCGATACGTCGGGAACGCCAAGATCGTCGATCCCGGCGGGAACGTCCTGGCCACCACCACCCTCGACGAGGGCCTGGCGGTCGCCGAGGTCGACGTGGCGGGCACCTTCGCGGCCATGCGCGCCGGGATGTTCCACCTGCGCGATCGGCGCCCCGACGTGTACGGATCACTGGTCGAGGTCTGTGATCGGGCCGACGAGAGGACGCTCGCCAGTGCCTGAGATGAGCTTCGCCGTCCGGTGGCCCGACGGGACGGTCCGGGACTACTACTCCCCCAGCCTGGTGATCCACGACCACCTCACGGTGGGCGACCGTCTGAGCGTGGCCGAGTTCCGCCGCCGGGCCACCGACGGGCTCACCGAGGCGGGCGAGCGGGTCCGCGAACGCTACGGCTTCCTGTGCAGCTCGGCGGCGGACACCGCCGCACGGGTGGCCTCCGCGTCCCGGGCCCACCCCGGGGACGCCCTCGTCGAGGTCGTCTCTATGCACCCCCCGCTGCCCTCCGCATCCCCACCCCCCGCATCCCCACCCCCCGCGCAGGCGCCCTCCGCCTCGCCGGACCCCCAGGAGCACTCATGAGCACCACGCAGTTCTCCCCCGGCTCCCATGTCCCGGTGCTCGTCATCGGCGGCGGCCAGGCCGGTCTCTCGGTGAGCCATCACCTCGGTACGGCGGG
>NZ_JAALEB010000376.1:0-1222 GCF_014145165.1 Dietzia sp. Cai40
CCGAGGGGGCTCCGGCGTGACGGGCCGACCGGGTCTGCGCGCGGTGTCCGACCTGCACGTCGGGCACCGGGGCAACGCGCACGTCATCGACGACATCCGGCCCGTACATCCGGGGGACTGGCTGATCGTGGCCGGAGACGTGGCGGAGAAGACCGACCACGTGGTCGGCGCGCTGGAACGCCTGGCCGACCGGTTCGAGCGGGTGATCTGGGTACCGGGGAACCACGAGTTGTGGATCGCCTCCGACGACGACGGGATCACCTCCACCACCAAGTACGACCGCCTGGTGGACGCCTGCCGCTCGATCGGGGTGGACACCCCCGAGGACCCCTACCCGCTGTGGACCGGTCCGGGAGGCCCGGCGTGGGTCGTGCCGATGTTCCTGCTCTACGACTACTCGTGGACCCGCTCACCCGGCCAGTCCCGGGCATCGGCACTCGCGGGGGCGAGGGAGCGACGGGTGGTGGCGTCCGACGAGTTCCTCATCGATCCCGCCCCGTACCCGGACGCCGCCGCCTGGTGTGCCGCCCGGCTGGTGGCCACGACCACCAGACTGGCGGCCCTGGACCCGGCGCACCCCACCGTGTTGGTGAACCACTGGCCCCTGCTGCGCGCACCGACCGAGGTCCTGCGGCATCCCGATTTCGCGCTGTGGTGCGGCACCGACCAGACCTCGGACTGGCACCGCCGCTACCGGGCCACGGCGAGCGTCTACGGGCACCTGCACATCCCGCGCACCACCGTCCATGACTCGGTCCGGTTCGAGGAGGTCTCGCTGGGTTACCCGCGCGAGTGGGCGGCCCGCGGCCGCCCCGACCCACTCGCCCGTCAGATCCTCCCCGTCCCCGACCACCCCCAGGTGAGGTGGATCCGGGACCGGGACGGGTTGCCGAGGATCGCCCGGCCCGGTGAGGACGGACCCGACCTGGAGGAGGAACGGTGATCAGGGACGTACTGCCGGACGACGTGGTGGCCGTGGCGTTCGACGAACTCGGCATGACCGATTCGGCGGCGCTGGCCGCCATGTACCCCGTCGAGGTCGAGCAGATCGGCAGGGCGGTGGAGAGCCGCCGGATCGAGTTCGCCGCGGCGCGGGCCTGCGCGCGCGAGGCGATGAACCGCCTGGGCGTGCCCCCCGGGCCGATCACCCGGGGTGGCAGGGGGATGCCGGTGTGGCCCCCGGGGGTGGTGGGCACGCTCACCCACACCGGCGGTCTGCGGG
>NZ_JAALEB010000377.1:0-6629 GCF_014145165.1 Dietzia sp. Cai40
CGCCCGGGACGGGCAAGACGACGCTGGCCAACCTCGTGGCCACGTCGTCCGGCCGACACTTCGTGGCCCTGTCCGCCCTGAGCGCCGGGGTCAAGGACGTCCGGGCGGTGATCGAGGACGCGCGGACACGCCAGATCCACGGCCGGCGCACCGTGTTGTTCATCGACGAGGTCCACCGGTTCTCGAAGAGCCAGCAGGACGCGCTCCTCGCCGCGGTGGAGAACGGCATCGTGCTCCTGGTGGCCGCGACCACGGAGAACCCGCACTTCTCGGTGATCGCTCCGCTGCTGAGTCGTTCCCTCATCGCCGAACTGCAGGGGTTGGACCAGGCGGGGGTGGCCACGGTGATCCGGCGCGCCGTGTCGGACGACCGGGGTTACGCGGGGGCGCTCGAGGTGACCGACGCCGCGGTGGAGGACATCGTCCGGCTCTCCGGCGGGGACGCACGGCGGAGCCTGACGATCCTCGAGGCCGCCGCGGGGGCCGCCGAGGACGACGTGGTGACCCCGGAGACGGTCGAGCTGAGCCTGGACGCGGCACCGGTCCGCTATGACCGTGACGGGGATCAGCACTACGACGTCACGAGCGCGTTCATCAAATCGATCCGCGGGTCGGACGCCGACGCGGCTCTGCACTACCTCGCGCGGATGCTGGTGGCGGGGGAGGACCCCCGGTTCATCGCCCGGCGCCTGGTGGTGCACGCGAGCGAGGACATCGGGATGGCGGATCCCACCGCACTGCTCGCCGCGTCCGCGGCGGCGGAGGTCGTGCAGAAGGTGGGGCTGCCCGAATGCCGGCTCGCCCTGGCCCAGGCCACCATCCATCTGGCGACCGCGCCCAAGTCCAACTCGGTGATCTCCGCGATAGACGCGGCGATGGCGGATGTCCGCGCCGGGGGAGTCGGTGAGGTCCCCCGTCACCTCCGGGACGGTCACTACGCCGGGGCCAAGGGGCTGGGCAACGGAGTCGGCTACCTCTACGCGCACCAGTCCCCGGCCGGGGTGGTCACACAGCAGTACCCTCCCGACGAGCTCGTGGGTCGGGACTACTACGCGCCCGCCGGCCACGGACACGAACGAGAACTGGCCGCCAGGCTGACCCGGCTGCGAACGATCGTCCGGGGGAAGACCTAGCCGCCCCCGCCCGGATATGTGAAACTCATGAGGCCTGTATGAACACGAGCAACATCCAGGTATCCATGGACGCAAGCACTCTCGGAGGAATCATGAGCGGAATCGCCAGCATCTTCTCGACCCTGGTCGGCGTGGCCACCTCGGTCGGCGTGTGGGGGACCGGCGCGCACAGCCTGGGGCTGCTTCCCCAGGAGGCGTTCATCACCGCGGCCAACTTCGGCATCATCCTGCCCCCGATGCCGCGCTGACACACCACCTCTTCTCGAGCCGGTCCACGGGCACGGGCCCCGCACGCGGGGTCCGTGCCCGTGTCGTCTGCGGGCTCCCGCGGTCCGTTCCTCGATCCCCGGGGGCGCGCCGGTAGGCTGGGCAGTCGTCCGACCACCTCCGTAGACCACCAGTGAGGCCCCCTGTGCAGACCCATGAGATCCGGCGCCGATTCCTCGACCACTTCGTCAGGGCCGGTCACGCCGAGGTCCCCAGCGCATCACTGGTCCTGGACGACCCGAACCTGTTGTTCGTCAACGCCGGGATGGTCCCCTTCAAGCCCTACTTCCTCGGCCAGGAGACCCCGGAGCACGCCACCGCGACCTCCATCCAGAAGTGCGTGCGCACCCTCGACATCGAGGAGGTGGGCATCACCACGCGCCACAACACCTTCTTCCAGATGGCGGGCAACTTCTCGTTCGGCGACTACTTCAAGGAGGGGGCGATCCGCCACGCGTGGTCGCTGCTCACCTCGTCCCTGGACGACGGGGGTTTCGGTATCGACCCGGGGCTGCTGTGGGTCACCGTGTATCTCGACGACGACGAGGCCTACGGCATCTGGCGCGACGTGGTCGGCATCCCCGAGGGTCGCATCCAACGCCGCGGCATGGCGGACAACTACTGGTCCATGGGCGTCCCCGGGCCCTGCGGTCCGTGCTCTGAGATCTTCTACGATCGCGGACCGGAGTACGGGGTCGAGGGCGGACCGGAGGCGGACGAGGACCGCTACATCGAGATCTGGAACCTCGTGTTCATGCAGAACGAGCGCGGTGAGGGCACCGGCAAGGACGCGTTCGAGATCCTGGGCCCGCTACCCAAGCAGAACATCGACACCGGGATGGGGATCGAGCGCGTCGCGTTCCTGCTCCAGGACGTCGAGAACGTCTACGAGACCGATCTGCTCCGCCCGGTGATCGACACCGCCGAGCGGCTCTCCGGCACCAGGTACGGGGTGGACAACGCCTCCGACGTCCGCTTCCGGGTGATCGCGGACCACGCGCGGACGGCGTACATGCTCATCTCCGACGGCGTGACCCCCGGCAACGAGGGGCGCGGGTACATCCTGAGGCGGCTGCTGCGGCGCATCGTCCGGTCCGTCCGACTCCTGGGCGCGACCGGTGACACGATGGCCGAGTTCATGGCCACCGTGAAGGAGGCGATCGGCCCGTCCTTCCCCGAGACGATCGCCGGCTACGAGCGCATCGAGCGCATCGCCGTGGCCGAGGAGGTCGCCTTCCTCAAGACCCTCGAGTCGGGAACCCAACTCTTCGAGCGTGCCGCCGAGGACGCCAGGGCCTCCGGCGCGGCGGTGCTCACCGGCCGCCAGGCGTTCGCCCTGCACGACACGCACGGTTTCCCGATCGACCTCACCCTCGAGATGGCCTCCGAGGCCGGACTGCAGGTCGACGAGGAGGGCTTCCGCTCCCTCATGTCCGAGCAGCGCGCCAGGGCCAAGGCCGACTCGCGGTCCAAGAAGCACGCCCACGCCGACCTGTCGGTGTACCGCGACTTCCTCGACGCCGGTGAGACCGTCTTCACCGGCTTCACCGAACTCACCGACGAGTCCACCCTCCTGGGCATCGTCTCCGGCGGAGAGGCCGTCCACGTCGCGCGCGAGGGAGACGCGGTGGAGTTCGTGCTCGACCGCACACCGTTCTACGCCGAGTCCGGTGGCCAGCTCGGTGACCGCGGGATGATCTCCACCGCTGGTTTCCAGATGCAGGTCGACGACGTGCAGAAGATCGGGAAGAAGCTCTGGATCCACAAGGGCGTCCTCACGGGCGGCGAGGTCGAGGCCGGCCAGCTCGTCACCGCGGCCGTCGACCCGGAGTGGCGCAAGGGGGCCACTCAGGGCCACTCGGCCACCCACCTCGTGCACGCCGCACTTCGTCAGATCCTCGGACCGGAGGCCGTCCAGGCCGGCTCGCTCAACAAGCCGGGGTACATGCGGTTCGACTTCAACTGGTCGGGTTCCATCCCGGCGGACGTCCTCGCGCAGGTCGAGGAGATCACCAACGCCGCCGTCGACGCCGACTACGGCGTGAACACGATCGAGACCAGCCTCGACGAGGCCCGGCGGATGGGCGCGATGGCGTTGTTCGGGGAGAACTACGGGTCGTTGGTCCGGGTGGTGGAGATCGGCGGACCGTTCTCGATGGAACTGTGCGGAGGCACCCACGTGTCCAGTTCCGCGCAGATCGGCCCGGTGAGTCTGCTGGGCGAGGCCTCGGTCGGATCGGGTATCCGGCGCGTGGAGGCGTACGTCGGGATGGACGCCTACCGGCACCAGGCCCGTGAGCGCGCTCTCGTGTCGGGCCTGGCCACCTCGCTCAAGGCGCCCGCCGACGAACTGCCCGACCGGGTGGCCGCGCTGACCGCGAAGCTGCGGGAGGCTGAGAAGGCACTGGAGTCGATGCGTGCCGCCCAGCTCGCCTCGCGGGCCGGGGACCTGCTCTCGGCGGCCGAGGACCTCGACGGGATCCGGGTGCTCGCCCACGACGTCCCGGGGGGAGCGGCGGGCGACCTGCGTACCCTCGCGTCCGACCTCAAGGGCCGACTCGGTGGGGATGCCGGTGTCATCTTCCTCACCGCCGGGGGCTCGGAGAAGGTGCCGTTCGTCATCGCGGTGAGCCCCGCCGCCCAGGAGCGCGGCCTCCGCGCGGGCGATCTGGTCAGGGCCATCTCGCCGGCGCTCGGGGCGAGGGGCGGCGGCAAGCCGGACATGGCGCAGGGGGCGGGCACCGATCCGTCCGGGATCGACGCGGCCGTGTCCGCGCTGCGCGCCGCCGTGCGGGATGCCGGGTGACGGGACCGGACCCCGACGTCCACGGGTGGACCCGTGGTCGGCGGCTCGGCCTGGACGTGGGGACGGCACGGATCGGGGTCGCCTCCTGCGATCCCGACGGGATCCTCGCGACACCTGTCGAGACGATCCGCGTCACCAGCGGTGATCCCGAGTGGACGTCGGAGGTGAGACGCCTGGGGGACCTCGTCGAGGAGTACGACGCCGTCGGCGTGATCGTGGGGCTGCCCACCTCACTGAAGGGTCGGGACACCGCCTCCACGGCGATGGCGCGGTCGTTCGTGGCAGCGCTCTCCGTCGCCTCTCCCGACCTCGATGTCGAGTTCGTGGACGAGCGACTCACCACGGTGACGGCGGGAGCGGCGCTCCACGGCGCGGGCCGGAACACCCGGCAGCAGCGGGGCGTGATCGACCAGGCCGCCGCCGTGGTGCTCCTGCAGGCGTGGCTCGACTCGCGGCGCGCCCGCCGATGATGGGCGTGTCGACCGGCGCGGCTGGATAAACTGCCCGTCAAGCATGATGCTGTCCGGCGGGCAGCTCCCTGAACCCCTGGCTAAGGAGCACGATGTCTGCGGCACGAGGACGCTCACGAACGAGTGGCACCACCCGGTTCATTCTCCTTGCGGCCGTGGTCGGGGTGGTCCTGGCCTTCGCCGTGATGGTCTACCGCAACGCGGGCAACGAGGTCTCCGCCGCGCCCGACTTCGAGGGCGAGGGCTCCGGCAACGCGCTGTTGCACGTCGAGCCCGGGGACACCCTGGGGGTCGTCGGTGACCGCTTGTACGACATCGGCACCGTGGCCAGCACCCGGGCCTTCACAGGTGCGGCGGCCGGGACGTCGGTCGAGGGTATCCAGCCGGGGTACTACCAGGTCCGGGAGGAGATGAGCGCCGCGTCGGCGGTGGAGGCCCTGGCCGATCCCCGGAACAGGGTCGGTTTCATGGACGTCAAGCCCGGCGGGCGGCTGCTCGACACCGTGGTCGTCGGCGGCGGTACCGAGAAGGGCATCTTCACCCTGATCGCGGACGCGACCTGTCTCCGGGACCTGGACGACCCCGAGGCCCCACCCACCTGCCGCCAGCCGCAGGAGATCGTCGACGCGGCCGTGCAGGCCGACCCCACCGAACTCGGGGTGCCCGACTGGGCGATCAACGAGGTCCGGGGCGCCCCGGACCCGGTTCGACGTCTCGAGGGCCTGATCGCGCCCGGGGTCCACAACGTCAGCCCGCAGTCGGAGCCCCTGGAGATCCTGCGGCAGCTGATCGACTCGTCGACCGACGCCTACGACGCCACCGGTCTCGTCCCCTCGGCCGAGAGGATCGGGTTGACGCCGTACCAGGTGGTCACCGCGGCGTCCCTGGTGGAGAAGGAGGGCACGCTGGAGGACTTCGACAAGATCGCCCGGGTGATCCTCAACCGGCTCGACGAGCCGATGCGCCTCCAGTTCGACTCGACGGTCAACTACGCCCTCGCCGACCAGGAGATCGCCACCACCGACGCCGATCGTGCGGCGGTCACGCCGTGGAACACCTACGCCATGGACGGACTGCCCTACGGTCCGATCGGATCTCCCGGGCTCGATGCACTCCGGGCGATGGAGAACCCTGCCGAGGGCCGGTGGAAGTACTTCGTCACCGTCGACATGCAGGGCACCACCCGCTTCGCCGACGAGTACCCGGAGCACGAGCGGTACCAGAGCGAGGCGATAGCCAACGGGGTCCTGTCCAGTGGGCGTTAGCACCGCGGGCGCCGGTCCGGCCGGCGCTGGTCCGGGTGGCGCCGGTTCGGGTGACGCCGGTTCGGGTGGCGCTGCCTCCGACGGCCTCGCGGACACGTCACCCCGCTCCGCGGCGGTGTTGGGTCATCCTGTCGACCACTCTCTCTCCCCGGTTCTGCACGGTGCGGCGTACCGGGCGCTCGGCCTCGACGGATGGACCTACGAGCGGATCGACTGCGATGCCGAACGTCTGGCCTCCGTGGTCGACTCCTCGCCGGGACACCGGGTGGGCTACTCGGTGACGATGCCGGGCAAGTTCGCCGCGCTCGGGTACGCGACCGAGGTCAGCGATCGCGCCCGGATCGTCGGCAGTGCCAACACCCTGGTCCGGCGGGGGGACGGCTGGTTCGCCGACTGCACCGATGTGGACGGGGTGACCGGAGCACTCGCCGAGTTCGACGGACTGCCCACGGAGCCGACGGCGGTCGTCCTGGGGGTCGGCGGGACGGCGCGGCCGGTGCTGGCCGGGCTCGCCGAGGCCGGAGCGACGCGCGTGGTGTTGGCGTCCCGCCGCGACAACGCCGGACCCGCGGCCGCGTGCGGGCGGGCTCTCGGCCTGGAGATCCGCACCGTCCTGCTGTCCGATGAATCCCTGGCGGATGAGATCTCGCGGGCGGACATCCTCGTCAACACCGTCCCCGAGCCGGGG
>NZ_JAALEB010000378.1:0-3585 GCF_014145165.1 Dietzia sp. Cai40
TGACCTGCCGGCGAGTGCGCGCGCGGCCGGCAGGTCACCGTGCGCCCACACCGCGGCGGAGGGCTCGAGGTCGAACACCGCGCGGACCAGCTCCGACCCGACCCCGCGTCGACGGTGCCCGGGGGCCACGACCATCTCGGCGGTCGCCTCCCCGCCGCTGCCGTCGAGCTGGGCGTAGCCGGCGACATCACCTTCGTCTCCGCGGACCAGGAGATGGCGGACGGCCTGCTCGTCGCCCGACCGGAGCGACCGCAGAGGCTGCTCGCCGAGCGGTGCCACCCCGTCCTCGGCCGCGGCGTCCCGGGCGACGGCCTCGATCAGCGCGGCCGTCTCGTCGTCCACCGCGTGCTCGATGGCGGTCATGCGTCTCCCCCGTCCTCCCTGCGGTCGGTCGGCCGGACCGCTTTGTACCCGACGTTACGCACGGTTCCGATGAGGGACTCGTGGTCGGGCCCCAGCTTGGCCCGCAGCCGTCGGACGTGGACGTCGACCGTCCGGGTTCCGCCGAAGAAGTCGTATCCCCAGACCTCCTGGAGGAGCTGGGCGCGGGAGAACACGCGTCCGGGGTGTTGACACAGGTGCTTGAGGAGTTCGAACTCCTTGTAGGTCAGGTCCAGGGGTCGCCCCTTCACCCGGGCGACGTAGGTCTCCTCGTCGATCACGAGCTCGCCCACCGTGAGCAACCCGCCGTCGGACTCCCCCTGCGCGGAGTGACGGGCGGCGGAGAGCCTGAACCGGGCGTCCACCTCCGCCGGTCCCGTGGTCGGCAGGATGATGTCGTCGAGACCCCAGTCCCCGCTGACCGCGATGAGCCCGCCCTCCGAGACCACCGCGATGACGGAGATGTCCGCGCTTCCCGACAGGAGGCGGCAGAGCGCGCGGGACGCCGCGAGATCACTCCGTGCGTCGACGACGGCGAGCGCGGCCCCCGACAGCTCGGCCACGGAGGAGGCGAGGGCCGGCAGCAGTCTGACCGAATGCGGCAGGAGCGACAGCGCGGGGACCACCGCCTCGGGGTCGGCTTCAGTCGTGAGGAGCACTACGTCCATGTGTCGCTTCCTCCTCGTCCGGGCGCCCAGACGATACTAGCGACCCGTCCCCCAGTTCCGACGATCGGAGTAGACCTGAACCCCATGAGAGCCCGTCGCAGTGTCACGGTGGCGACCGCCGCCCTGGCCGTCGTGGTGGTCGGCGCCTTCACCGTGGACTCCGTCAACGCCTCCATGGTGGAGGCGGACGTGTCCACCCGGATCCGCCCGGCGACCCCGGGGGTCGCGGCCCCGTCGGTGATGATCGGTGGGGGCCCGTCGACACGGTGGGCGGGGCCCGGGACACTGGCGTCGGCGTCGATCCGCGTCGAGGGTGTCACCCGCCCGGGTCTCGGTCCGGTGGCCGTGGAGGCGGCCGTCACCGATCTGTCCGTGCCGGAGGACCGGTCCGCCGACATGACCGCGGGTGCGGTCACCGTCTCCGTCCAGATCACCGGAGACTCGCTCGGCCCCGCCCTGGGGATGCGGGACGTCCTGGTCGGCGGCGCCGACGACCCGAGCCTCGCCGGGGGGGTCGAGCACCGGGCCCGCGTCACCGGGACCCTGGCGGGGACCGACACCCGCGTGTCGGCGATCGTCGACCTGGTCGTCGACGAGTCCGGTGCGCACCTCGTCCCGGTCGAGCCCGCGACGGGACCCTCCGGACTCCCCGACCAGGACCCCGACCTCGCGTTGCGACGGACCGCGCTGACCCTCTCCCCGGACGTCCTCCCCCTCGGGATCGCGGTGGAGACCCTCACCGTGCGGGGCGGGACGATCACCGCCGGCGGTACGGCCGGCCCGGGCGCTACGCCGCTCGGCGACCTGGCCCGACCGGACCACTAGACTCCCCGATATGAGTCGCGACGACGTACTGGTCAGCACCCGCTGGGCCGAATCGCGCCTCGACGATGACTCGGTGGTCTTCCTCGAGGTCGACGAGGACGTGTCGGCGTATCACACCGACGGCCACATCCCCGGGGCCGTCGCGCTGAACTGGCGCACGGAGTTGCAGGAGGAGTACACGCGGGACCTCGTGGGCCGCGAGAGGTTCGGCGAACTCATGTCCGAACGCGGGATCACCCGCGATCACACGGTCGTGGTGTACGGCGGCAACCACAACTGGTTCGCCGCCTACGCCTACTGGTATCTGCGCCTCTACGGCCACGCCGACGTGCGGCTGCTCGACGGGGGTCGCATGCGGTGGGAGCGCGACGGACTACCTCTCGACACCGATGTACCCCGGCGTCCGGTGACCGCTTACGTGGCCGACCCGCAGGATCTGTCGATCCGCGCGTTCCGCGACGACGTCCTGGCGGGGCTGGGTAACGACGCGCTCGTGGACGTCCGCTCGGTCGACGAGTACACCGGCAGGCTCGCGGCGCCGGCCGGGTTACCCCAGGAGGGCGGGCGTCAACGCGGACACATCCCGGGCGCCGTGAGCATCCCCTGGAACCGCGCCGTGACCCGCGACGGCACCTTCCGCACCGACGCCGACCTCCGCGAGATCTACGCGGACTTCCTCGACGAACCCGGTCGCCGCGTGGTGACCTACTGCCGGATCGGTGAGCGCTCCAGCCACACGTGGTTCGTCCTGCACGAGCTCCTCGACCAGCCCGACGTGGTCAACTACGACGGCAGCTGGGTGGAGTACGGCTCACTGATCGGTGTCCCGGTCGAGCGGTGAGGATCCTCCTCTCCCCGCTCGGGCGATCGACTCGCTAATCTCTGGGCATGTCACTTCTCTCCCGAGCGTTCGGACTGGCCGCACGCGCCTCCGTCGTCGCCGTCGGCGCCTCCGTGGCCTCCGCCGTCATCGTCGGCGTCGACCAGCGACGGGGCGCGGTCCCCCAGGTCCCGGACCACCCCGGCCCGTACTCCCCCGCGGAGCGCGAGGCGGCGGTGCGGATGTACCTCACCGCGCTCACGCTGCCCGCGGCCGCGTTCCGGGTGCCCTTCGCGCCGGACTGCGTCCGGCGGGAGAACGGGCTCAGGACCGGGTTCGGCGCCGACCACCTCAAGTGGGACCTGCACCTGCACCTGCAGTACTCGACGATCCGGGAGGTGCGCGACATCGTGATCACCGTCGATCCGCCGGGACGCGAGGGCGTCGTGCACGCGGACTTCACCCTCGTAACCGTGGTGGGGCTCAGGGCACGGGTCAGCGAGGACTTCGTGGTACCCCCCGAGGACTGCCTGATCCACTCGATCGACGCCCGCATCTCACTCGGCTGACACCCTCGGGGTTAGGATTAGACCATGGTGCTCTTCTTCGAGATCCTCCTCGTCCTCTGCACGCTGGCCATCACATGGGTCACCTGCTACATCGTGTACCGCACGGTCACCGACGAGTCGTGACGGACGGCGGCCACACCGGCGCGGTCGACCCCACGTCGTCCACCCCCGAGGGGGGAGACGGCGGCTCGGTCGTCCGCGGGTCCGCGAACGCGGCGGTCGATGCCGCGGCGCAGCGATCCGAACAGACCGCGGGTCGGAACATCCCGGCGTTCTCCGACCTCCCGGTCCCGGGGGACACGGCCAACCTCCGGTTCGGTCC
>NZ_JAALEB010000379.1:0-7646 GCF_014145165.1 Dietzia sp. Cai40
CCGGTGGCACTGGGTGTCGGGGCACGACGAGGCGGCGGCGGCCGCCGCGGACCTCGGGGGCCGCCCGTTCCTCACCGTCGGCCGACAGTCACTGGCGAGGTTCGTCGGTCCGCTCGCCACCCGCGAGGCGCTGGTGAGGGTGGTCGACCCGCCCGAGGGGACGATCCCCGCCCGGTGGCGGCTCCTGCTCGACCGTGGTCCCTACTCGGCCGAGGGCGAGCGGGCGCTGTTCACCGCGCACCGGGCGGACGTGCTGGTGACCAAGGACTCGGGAGGCGTGCACACCTGGCCGAAGATGGCGGTGGCCGCCGAACTCGGGGTGCCGGTGGTCGTGGTGCGCCGCCCGGGGGCCGCTCCGGGTGTAGAGGTGGTGGCCGACGCGGTGTCCGCCGTCGACCGGGTCGGGACCCTGGCCTGAGGAGGCTCCGGACGCCGGGTTCCGGGCCGATCCACAGGGTCCGATGACGGGGTTAACACACGTGTAGAGACGATCGACGCCTCGCCTGGCCGCGTCCGTCCTCGCCGGACCCGATCTCGCGCGGGTCTGCATCGTCGCAGGTCAATCAGGTCGAGGACGGTGGACTGGCCTCACATATCACGACTCCGGCGCCACCCGCAGGGACTTCGCCCAGCCCGGCGCCGCCGAGAACATGATCAGAGAAATCGGCCTAAACACAGAAATGTTCGGACACCTGAGAATAGTGTGGTCTCCATCACACCAGGAGGCCGAGTGTTATCAGTTCGTAATCTCGAAGTCGTCTACGACGACGCGATGCTCGTCATCAGAGGTGCGAGTTTCGACGTGCCGGACGGCCACATCGTCGCGCTGCTGGGCGCGAACGGAGCCGGCAAGTCGACGCTGCTGCGCAGCCTCTCCGGACTACTCGATGTCCACAACGGGGCCATCACCAAGGGGTCGGTCACCCTCGACGGGGAGGACATCGGTTCGCTGAGCGCACCCGCGATCGCGCGACACGGCGTCAAGCACGTCCTCGAGGGGCGACGGATCTTCAAGGAGTTCTCGGTCGAGGAGAACCTGCGCATCGGCGCGCACGTCACGCGCCGCCACCTCCGCGAGGGCCTCGATCGCGTCTACGGGCTCTTCCCCGTCCTCCACGAGCGCAGGTCGCGAGTCGCCGGCTACCTGTCCGGCGGCGAGCAGCAGATGCTGGCGATCGGCCGGGCGCTCATGTCCGCACCGCGATACCTCCTGCTGGACGAGCCGAGCCTGGGCCTGGCGCCCAAGATGGTGGAGCAGATCCGGGACATCATCGTGGAGATCAACTCGCAGGGGACCGGGGTGCTGCTGGTCGAGCAGAACGCGGCGATGGCGCTGTCGATCGCCCGACACGGGTACGTGGTGGAGACCGGCCGCGTGGTCATGGACGGGCCCGCGGCGGACCTGCTCGACAACGACGACATCCGCGAGTTCTACTTGGGCGCGCGCTCGGACTCCGACGAGACGAAGTCCTATCGCGACGTCAAACAGTACCGGCGGCGCAAGAGGTGGGCGTCATGACGAACCCGTCCACCTCCACCCCGGTCGTCGAGTTCTCGCAGGTGAGCCTGGCCTTCGGGAACCTCAAGGCGATCGACGGCGTCGACTTCACCGTCAACCCGGACGAGCTCTTCGCGATCATCGGCCCCAACGGCGCCGGGAAGACCAGCATCTTCAACGTCCTCTCGGGCGTGTACCGGCCGCAGCAGGGGTCGGTGAAGCTCAGGGGACAACAGCTCCTGGGGATGCGTCCGCACAAGATCGCCCGCCTGGGGGTCGCCCGGACGTTCCAGAACGTCGAGTTGTTCGCCAACCTGACGTTGGTCGACAACCTCATGCTGGGCCGGCACGTGAAGTTCCGCTACGGCACGCTCGCGGCGATCGCCTGGGTGGGGCCGGCCAGACGCCAGGAGGAACTGAACCGCGCCGCGGTCGAGGAGATCATCGACCTGCTGGAGCTGCAGGCGTGGCGCAAGCTCCCGGTGGGCCTGCTGCCCTACGGCATCCAGAAGCGCATCGAGCTCGGGCGGGCACTGGCGATGGAGCCGGAGATCCTCCTGCTGGACGAACCCGTGGCCGGGATGAACCTCGAGGAGACCGAGGACACCGCGCGCTTCCTGCTCTCGATCCGACAGGAGTTCAAGACCCCCATGATCCTCGTCGAGCACGACATGAGCCTGGTGATGGACATCGCGGACCGCGTGCTGGCCATCGACTTCGGCGCCCCGCTGGCCCTCGGCACCCCTGCGGAGGTCCAGAGCCACCCGGCGGTGGTGGAGGCCTATCTGGGCGGCCAGGCCGCGGCGCCCGCGTCCGGAGGGGGGAGCTGATGAGCACCACCACTCTGGCCACTCGGGTCCGGGACAACGCCGCCGCCCACCCCGGGGACGTGGCACTGCGCAGGAAGTCCCGGGGTGTCTGGCAGCCGACCACCTGGGCGCAGTACTGGGACCAGATCCAGGACGTCGCGCACGCGCTGATCGCGCTCGGGATCGACACCCAGGACCGCGTCGCGATCCACAGCGAGAACCGCCCCGAGTGGCTGATCTGCGACATCGCGACAGTGGCCGTCCGGGGCGTCAGTGTGGGCGTCTATCCGACCAACCCGGCCGCCGAGGTCGGGTACCTGCTGGAGAACAGCCAGGTGAAGCTGCTGGTGGCCGAGGACCAGGAGCAGGTGGACAAGGCGCTGGCGGTCTCCGACCAGTGCCCCGACCTCGCGCACATCGTGTACCTGGAGCCGCGCGGGATCCGGGGACACTACGACGACGAGCGCCTCATCTACTGGGACGACTTCCTTGCACTCGGTCGCGAGCACCGTCAGAGGGACGACGGGGCGGTGAACCGGCGGATGGAGCAGGCACAGCCCGACGACCTGATCACCCTCGTCTACACCTCGGGATCGACCGGCCCGCCCAAGGGAGCCATGCTCACCACGTCCAACGTCGAGTTCGCGATCGACACCGTCATGACCCGCGGGGGGACGTCCGATCCGCCGCCGGGACCGTCCGACTACGTGCTCACCTACCTCCCGCTCTCGCACGTCGCCGAGCGCTTCTTCACCACCTGGATGAGCTGCGCGAGCCGGCTCCAGGTGACGTTTGCCGAGTCCATCGACACCGTCCCCCAGAACCTCCAGGAGGTGCAGCCCACCCTGGTGATGGGTGTTCCGCGGATCTGGGAGAAACTCCTGGCCTCGGCCCAGATTCGTCTGGAGGACGCCACCTGGCTCAAGCGGAAGTGGTCGGGCTTCTGGCTGGCGCGGGCCGAGCGGATCGGCGATGCCCTGGTCTCGAACGGCGGCCGGCACACCCCGGCCAGCCGCACGTGGTACGTGCTGGGGTGGATCTGCATGTACCGGGCGCTGCGGGTCCGGACGGGATTGCGGTACGCGCGCTACGCGGTCTCCGGAGCTGCGCCGATCGCCCCGGAGGTGCTCAAGTTCTTCATGGGGATCGGTGTACCGATGCACGAGCTCTACGGGATGACCGAGAACTCGGCGATCGCCACCACCAACAAGCCCGGACGGGTGAAGCTCGGAACCGTGGGTGAGCCCCACGAGGGCACCGAGCTGAAGATCGACGAGACCACGGGCGAGATCCTGGTCCGGAGCCCGGCGGTGTTCGCCGGGTACTGGCGCAACCCGGAGAAGACGGCCGAGACCATCGACGCCGAGGGCTGGCTCCACACCGGGGACGTGGGCGAATGGGTCGACGGGACCCACGTCACGATCACCGACCGGATGAAGGACATCATCATCACCGCCGGCGGCAAGAACGTGTCCCCGTCGGAGGTCGAGAACGCCCTCAAGGTGTCCCCCTACATCAAGGAGGCCCTCGTGATCGGCGACGGCCGCAGGTTCCTCACCGCGCTCATCGGGATCGAGCTCGACACTGTCGGCGACTGGGCCACCCGCAAACGGATCGCCTACACCACCTACCGCGACCTGACGGAGAAACCCGAGGTCCGCGAGCTGGTGCAGGGGGTCGTCGACACCGCCAACGAGAGGTTCAACGCCGTGGAGCAGGTCAAGGCGTTCGCACTGCTGCCCAAGGAACTCGATCACGACGAGGGCGAGCTGACCGCGACCCAGAAGGTCAAGCGCTCGGCGGTGACGGGGATGTTCGCGGACCTCGTCGACGAGCTGTACGAGGGGGCACGATGACCCAGTTCCTCAGTGCCCTGAGCGTCGGTCTGGGCTCGGGTGCCATCTACGCACTCGTCGCGATCGGCTTCGTCATGATCTTCAAGGCCACCGGCGTTATCAGCTTCGCGCAGCCCGCGTTCCTCATGTCCGGTGCGATCATCGTCAGCTTCCTCGCTCCGGTGATGGGCTTCTACGTCGGAGCGATCCTCGGGGTGGTCGCCATCGGCGTCGTGGCTCTGCTGGTCGAACGGACGGCGATCCGACCGATGATCGGCAAGGCGGTGTTCATCATCGCGATCATCACCGTGGGACTGGATATCGTCCTCCGCACGATCGCCGGCATGTTCCTGGGTTCTCAACCGCGGTCGGTCGGGGACCCGTGGGGAACCGACGTCTCGGTGATCGCCGGGGTCGTCGTCCAACACAGGCACGTGGCGGCGTTCGTCACCGCCACGGTGATCGTCATCGCCCTCCTGCTGTTCTTCCGGTATTCCTCGGTCGGCCTGGCGATGCGGGCGGTCGCCTCCGACCAGGAGGCCGCGATGGCCCAGGGGGTGAGCGCCAGCCTGATCTTCGCGCTGTCGTGGGCGATGGCCGGTGCGCTGGCCGCGATCGCGGGGATCTTCGCCGCGACCGGCGGTCCTATCGGCAACACCCTGTGGTTGGTGGGACTCATCGCACTGCCCGCGATCGTCATCGGCGGGTTCGACTCGATAGGTGGCGCGATCATCGGCGGCCTGACCATCGGTATCGCCCAGGCCGTCGTGTCGACCTATCACAACCAGTGGTTCCCGGAACTCACCACCAATCTCGGACCGCTGATGCCCTGGATCATCATGCTGGCGGTGCTTCTCGTCAGGCCACACGGACTGTTCGGCACCAAGGAGGTGGAACGGGTATGAGCCATCTCGTATCTTCAGCGGACCCATCCGATACCTCGAGCGGGTCCCGCGGGTCGGCCGGGTCCGCATCGGGATCCCCGACGTCGCAGTCGGGGGCCGGAGGTCGGACCGGTTTCTTCGGACGGCCCCGCGGTCGGCCGGAGCTGTACTCCAGTTACCGGCAGGAACAGGCGCTGTTCAACACGCGCGCCAAGGCGGTCGGCGCCGCGATACTCATCGGAATCGCGGTACTCCTGCCGTTCAACGTCAGCGACGACCTGTTGCGGATCCTCGGCCTGGGACTCGTTCTGGCCATCGGCGGTATCGGGCTCAACCTGATCACCGGCTACGCAGGTCAGATCTCCCTCGGCCACGCGTTCTTCGTCGGGGTCGGGGCGTACACCGCATCGGTGGTGGCCGGCGATCCCGAAGGGCGCGCACTGGGCCTGGGCATCACCTTCGTCCCGGTGTGGATCATCGCCGCGGGTGCGATGGCGGCGCTCTGCGGGGTGGTCGTCGCCCCCTTGGCCACCAGGCTGCGGGGTCTGTATCTCGCGGTGGTGACGCTGGGCCTCGTGTTCCTCGGCACCTACATCTTCACCGAGTGGTCGAGTGTCACCGGGGGGCCGGGAGTCGGTCGCGAAGCACCGCGCCCCGTCGTGTTCGGCAACGACCTCACCCTGGACAGTGCGTTCACCTCGGACCAGAAGCTGTACTGGTTCTTCCTCGCACTCCTCCTGATCGGGGCGCTCGCGGCCCGGAACATCGCCCGCTCGCGGATCGGGCGCGCCTTCGGGGCGATCCGCGATCGCGACATCGCGGCAGGTGTCATGGGCGTCGACCTGGCGCGCTACAAGCTCATCGCGTTCACGGTCTCGTCGTTCTACGCCGGCGTGTGCGGGTCACTGCTGTTCGTCGCGAACCGACACTTCGGGCCGGAGCAGTTCGGACTGATCATGTCGATCCAGTTCGTCGCCATCGTCTTCATCGGCGGGGCCGCGACCATCTCCGGGTCGATCATGGGCGCCCTGCTGATCGCGTCACTTCCCCGGATCTCGGCGGAGGTCGCCCACCTGTTCCCGTTCATCTCCACTGCACCCAACGCCAGCCCCAACATCTTCGAGGTCGAGGCGATTCTGTACGGCGGCCTCATCGTGGCGTTCCTGTTGTTCGAACCGCGCGGTCTGTACGGCGTGTGGCTGCGAATGCGGATGTATTGGAAGAGCTTCCCGTTCACCTACTGAACCCACCCACTGAACACCTGAGGAGAACACCATGAAGTCGAAGACACTACGCAGCGGGGTGGCCGGCCTGTCGGCGATCGCCCTGGTCCTGGCGGGCTGTGGCCGCGACGACGGCGGAGACACCGAGGTCGCCGGCGTCACCGAGGAACCGTGCCCACAGGCGATCGATGACTCGAAGGGCTGCATCTACCTGGGAGCGATCACCGACCTGACGGGACCGTTCTCACCGATCGGCGCCCCGATGATCGAGGGCTCCCAGGCCTACTGGCAGAACGTCAACGAGAACGGCGGCATCGGCGACTACGAGGTCGACATGGTGACCCACGTCCGGGACAACGCCTACAACGAGACCACCCACTCCCAGGAGTACCGGGAGATCAGGGACCAGGTCCTGATGTTGGCCCACTCGATGGGCACCGCCCACACCAACGGCATCCTCGACGACACCCGGCAGCAGAACATCGTCACGGTCCCCGCATCCCTGGGGTCGAACTGGCTGTTCGAGGAGGGCGTCATGGAGTTCGGCACCAGCTACTGTGCCGAGGCCATGAACATGGTGGACTACGCCGTCGACAACTTCGACGCGACGAGTGTCGGCGCGGTGCACTTCCCCGGTGACTACGGTGACGACGCCGCCAAGGGCGCGGAGATCGCCGCCGAGGAACGCGGTGTCGAGTTCACCCGGTACACCACGGCCCCCGGCGGGACCGACGAGCAGACCGCGGTGATCCAGCGGATCCTGGCCGATCAACCGGACGTCGTGGTCCTCTCCACCAGTGCGATCGAGACCGGCGCCATCGTGGGTGCCACCGTCGCGCAGGGGTTCGAGGGCCAGTTCATCGGTTCCACTCCCACGTGGAGCGCCGGTCTGATGGGAAGCCAGGCCGCGCCGGCACTCGAGGCGCGCTACCTGCACGCCGGAGCGGTGGCTCCGTGGGGCCACGACTCGGAAGGCCACATCGAGATGCGGGAGGTCGCCGAATCCATGGGGACCGAGCCCGATGACTGGTTCGTCCTGGGTTGGGGTGCCTCGTCGGTCATCCACGGACTCCTGGAGCAAGCGGTCGAGAACGATGAGCTCACCCGAAGCGGTCTCTACGAGTCGGTCGACTCGCTGACGGGGGTCGACACCGGTGGGATGTTCGCGGAGGGAGCCGGGGACTACTCGGGAGACGTCAACGAGAACGCGTCCCGCTCGAGCATCATCAACCGGATCGAGCCGGGCAGTCCCACGGGCCTCGTCCTGGAGGAGGAGTGGTACGAGGGACCCACGGCGGCCGACTTCGAGTACACGGAGGCGTGCTACCTGATGTGACCGCCCTGAGGTGATCCTCTCAGCGGATACCGGCCGCCCGTCGACCACTGTCGACGGGCGG
>NZ_JAALEB010000037.1:0-6482 GCF_014145165.1 Dietzia sp. Cai40
CTGCCCCCTTTACCCCAGGAGCACCCATGATCGACGCCGTTGTCGACTTCTTCCTCTTCGGTCCCGGCCGCGCCTTCCTCCCGGCGTTCCAGGGCAGCTTCAACATGGCGTACCCGCCCAACGCCCCCTTCCCCGACGAGTTCTGAGAACGCCTCCAAGAACCACCCGTGGCGGTAGTCTCGAGGCATGGCTTCACTTGAGAATTCCGTGGTCGTCGGCATCGACGGTTCAGCAGCCTCGACCGGCGCCGTCGCGTACGCCGCCAACACCGCCGCCACCCGGCGGGTCCCGCTCGTGCTGGTGACCAGCTACACGATGCCGGCCGCCATGTTCGCCGAGGGCATGGTCCCGCCCCAACCCGTCTACGACGAGTTGGAGAAGGAGTGCCAGCCGATCGTGGAGCAGGCCAGGGCCACCGCCCTCAAGGTCGCCCCGGACATCGAGGTCTCGCACGCGATCGTCGAGGGCAACCCCTCGCAGGTCCTGATCGACTACTCCCGCAAGGCCAAGATGATCGTCCTGGGCTCGCGCGGACTGGGCGGGATCAAGGGGATGGTCCTCGGTTCGGTCTCGGCCTCGGTGGCCAGCCACGCGTTCTGCCCGGTCGTGGTGACCCGCGAGGACACCGACGACCTCGACCGCTCGGGCCCGGTCGTGGTGGGGGTCGACGGTTCCGAGGTCAGCACCAAGGCCACCGCGTGGGCCTTCGCCGAGGCCTCGGCCCGCGACGCCACCCTGATCGCGGTGCACACCTGGATGGACCCGCAGGTCCAGGCCGCCGCCGCGGGGATCGCGCTGACCGACGAGGACTGGCGGCAGCTCGAGGAACAGCAGCTCGAGGTCCTGTCCGAGCGGCTCGCCGGCTTCTCCGACCGCTACCCCGACGTGCGGATCGAGCGGGTCGTCACCCGCGATCGCGCGGTCCGGGCACTCGTGGAGCAGGCCGAGAAGGCCCAGCTCGTCGTCGTCGGGTCCCACGGGCGGGGCGGATTCACCGGCATGGTCCTCGGCTCGACCAGCCGGGCGCTCCTGCAGGCCTCGCCCTGCCCGGTGATGGTCGTGCGCCCGGAGTCGCACTCGTGAGCGCCGGGGAGGACATCCGGGTGCAGCGCAATGCCGCCGCCGGCCGGTTCGAGATCGTCGTCGACGACGTCGTGGCGGGTTTCGCCGACTACAGCGACGCCGACGGCGTCAGGACCTTCCCGCACACCGTGGTGGACAAGGAATTCGGCGGCCGCGGCCTGGCCGGGCGGATGATCGGCGAGGCCCTCGCGGTCACCCGCGACGAGGGCCTGCGGGTGCGGCCCGCCTGCGAGTTCGTCGAGCGCTACGTCCAGAAGAACCCGGACTCGGCGGACCTCGCCTGAGAGCCACTGCTCACATGACACCTGAGGTGCAGGTGAGTAACGAATAAGCGACGATTAACCCCACACACGGCCCGACCGGAGGCGTTCGGGGCGCAAGCGTGTTCTGCTGTGGGTGCGGCTCGCACTCGGGCCGAGTAGCTCTCGGGAAAGGATTACATCATGGGGACAATCATCGCCTGGATCATCATCGGCGGACTCGCCGGTTGGATCGCCTCCAAGATCATGAAGCGTGACGCCCAGATGGGCATTATCGCCAACATCGCCGCCGGCATCGTCGGCGCGTTCATCGTGGGCTGGCTCGTCTCGTTCCTTACCGGCGGCAGCGAGGAAGGCGTTATGCCGGCGGCCTTCTCCATTCCCGGCGTCCTCGCCGCTATCGTCGGTGCCTGCCTCGTGATCTGGCTCGTCAGCCTCGTCGGCGGTCGCAGCAACCGCGGCACCCGCGTCTGATCAGGTCAGACCAGAACGTGCCGGACGGCCCGGCCCCGATCCATCGGGGCCGGGCCGTCCGCATTTCGACGCGAGCGCCCGACAATTCCGGCATCACTCCGATAGGCCGATAGTCTGTCACCTGTGACGAGCGCACGGTCGACCAAACCCGGACCGCGGGAGCGGCTCCTGGCCACGTCGACCCGCCTGTTCTCCACCGACGGGATCCGCGCGGTGGGGATCGACCGGATCCTCAGGGAATCCAAGGTCGCCAAGGCCAGCCTCTACAACACCTACGGTTCCAAGGACGAGCTCGTCGTGGCGTACCTGCGGGCCATGGCCGAACGGGACCGCGCCCTGTGGCAGCGCCGCGCCGACGCCGCGCCGGACTCGCGCGGACGCATCCTCGCCCTGTTCGACATCGTCCGTGAGCGCGTGGAGCCCGCGACCCCCGGCTCGTGCCACCTCGCCGCAGCCATCGAGTTCCCCCGCCCCTGCACGGACGGCGAGCACGCCATCCGGGCGGCGGTGTCCGACCAGCGGGCCTGGGTCGCCTCGACCCTCCGCTCCGAGCTCGCCGGCATGGGGCTCGAGGACCCCGACAACATCGCCGACCTGGCGGACCGGTTGGCGATCCTCCACGACGGTTCCGTCACCGCCGCCATGCTCGGTGAGGTCGAGACCTCGGCGATGACGGCACGGAGCATGGCCGAGCTCATCCTGGGGATGGTCACGGAACCCTCGTGACGCGCGCGGCGGGTGTGGTGGGCGAGGTGCTGGTGACGCTCGGCGTCGTACTGGCACTCTTCGTCGTCTACCAGGTGTGGTGGACCGACCTGGGCGCGGCGCGCGCCCAGTCCGCCGCCGACGCCGAACTGGACCAGCGGTGGGGTGGACCGGACAACCCGCGGGGTCGCGGTACGGGCGTCGACGACGGGGACCCGGGGCTCTCCGGACTCGCCGACGGCACCGCGTTCGCCCGTCTGTACATCCCCGCGTTCGGCTCGGACTACCGGTTCGCGGTGGTGTCCGGGACCAGCGACGCGGCGCTGGAGACCGGGCCCGGGCACTACACGGAGACCCAGGGTCCGGGGGAGCCTGGCAACTTCGCCGTCGCCGGGCACCGGGTGGGCCGGGGATCGCCGTTCAACGACCTGGACGCCCTGCGCTCGTGCGACGCCCTGGTGTACGCCACGGCGGACCGGTGGCTGGTCTACCGCGTACTGCCCGTGGACGCCCCCGACCGCGCCTCTGCCCGCGCCCGGGCCGCCGAATGCCTACCCACGGACCTCGCCGACCGCGCGACGTCCGGCATGTACGAGGGACTGTCCGGTGTCTCGGTGGTCCGCCCGGAGGACGTGTGGGTGATCGACGCGGTACCCGGACGCGCCGAGCCCGCCTCCCCCGACCTGCTGCCCCTGGCCACGCTCACCACGTGCCATCCGCAGTATTCGGCGGCGGAACGGCTCGTGGTGCACGCGGTACTCGAACGAAGCGAGGCGCGGGTACCCGGCGAACTCCCCGCCGAGCTGGGGGGTCGGTGATGTACGCCTGGCTCTACCGGAGGCTCCCCGGGCCCACCCCGGTGCGGATCGTGCTGGTCGTCGTCCTGATCGCGGCGGTGTTCCTGTTGCTGATGGAGGTGGTGTTCCCCGCGGTCGAGGCGCTCATGCCGTACTCCCACGTGGCGGTCGACCCGGTCGCGGCCTCCCCGCCCGCCCCCTGAGCACGTCGGCCCCCTGACTCAGTCGGCCACCCGGGGTGCGACGAGCTCGGCCACCCGCTGGACCTTGACCGACTGTTCCTGCGTGGACTGCACCGCCAGGACCTGTGTCCCGCGGGCCAGGACCACCAGGGCGCCCCCCGGGCCGCCGGTGCGGCCACCGGTCCACCCGCCCTCGACGTCCGAGCGCTCCGACTCGCCGACCGGCGCCGAGCCGTCCACCAACTCGGTGGCCCGCTCCTCCGACTCGACCGAGTACACGGTGGTCGTGAGCTGGACGGCCCCGTCGGCGCTGTAGAAGAAGCAGGCGGCGGGGTCGACGCGGTCGTCGATCCGCACGTCGGTGGCCAGCTCGCCGTTGAGCCTCGACGCCTCGTCGACCGACAGGTACGGGCACTCCGCACTGGTCACCGGCTCGACCTGCGGGATCTCCGGCTCGCTGGTCTCCGGCGGCGCGGTCCGGATCGTCCCCATCTCCGGCGCCGGCTCGGTGTCCCCGCCGCACCCCGCCATCACGCCGAGCAGGACGACGGACAGGGGTGCGAGAAGGGTCGTGGCGGCGATACGCATGATGACCAGGATAGGACCCGACCCGCTGGGTAAGGTCATCACCACCGAACTGAGAGACCGACACTCATCGACCACCGACGGGGAGGCGCCCACATGACCGGCCCACCCACGCAGGCGCAGGGCGCCGACCGCACCGGGCATCGCCGGCGGGAGCTGCGCGAGACCATCTCCTCGGTCGCGTTGGACCTGGCCCTCGAGCGGGGGCTCGACGCCGTGACGGTGGACCAGATCGCCAAGGCCGCCAACGTGTCCCGTCGGACGTTCTTCAACTACTTCCCCTCCAAGGCCGCCGCGTGCATCCCGGACGCCTTCCCCCCGGACCGCGACGCGGTGCACCTGTTCCTCACCGACCGGTCCGTGTCCACGCTGACCGCGCTCACCCGCCTGCTGTGGCTGCAGGTCGCGATGGCCCGGCAGGAGACCCCTCTGTTCAACCGGTTCCACGACATGTGGCGGCGGGAACCGGGGATCCGGACCGAGGTGTACGCGATCCTGTCCCGGACAGAGGAGGAACTGGCCGCCCTGGTGGCCCGCCGGGAGGGCAGGGATCCCGGGTCCGTGGAGGCCGCGACGGTGGCGGCGGCGTCCATCGCGATCGTGCGGGTGGCGGTCGAGCAGTGGCGCACCGACGAGTCGCCGACCCTCCTGGAGGACCGGATCCGCGAGTCGTTCGACGCCGTCATCAGGGCGACCGAGATCCTCCCCGGCGACACCTGACCCGTCCGGGCGGGCGTCCGCGGAACGGTCGGGATCAGGGATCGGACGCCGACGTCGTAGGATCAGCCCATGCGATCGCAGCGACCCCGTCCCGGAACCGGGGGACGAATCGCCCGGGGGTTCGTGGCGTCGGCGGCGTTGGTGGCCGTGTCGGGGTGCTCCGCGCTCGGCTTCTCCGACGCCGGCGAGACGGGTCCACCCCGGATCTCGCCGGAACCCCGGCCCGACATCGCCGCGGCGATGGTGGAGGGTCGTCCCGATCCCGACACGCGGTTGAACGCGTGTGAACTCCTCGACCTGACGCCCGCCGAACTGATCGAGCTCACCGACGCCGACATGCCCGAGGTCGAACCCATCGGCTCCGGCAATCTGGGCCTGATGTGCACCTACGGCGGTCCGGGATCGCCCGAGTTGTACGAGATGCAGCAGGCGGAGGCGGACACCGAGGCAGAGGCGGAGGCGGGGGCCGACACCACCACGGAGGTCAAGCCCATGCCCACGACCTCGCCCACGACCACCCGGACCACCACCGGTGAGCGGGACGAGATCCCGGACACCTTCGCGGCCGGGGTGGTCAAGCCACGTGGGGGCCCCCAGGCCGCGCTGCGCGGCCAGCCCGCGATGTTGGGGGTGCGGTACGCGTGTTCGGAGATCCGCGGAGCCGACGGGGCGTCGATCGAGGATGCACCCCCGGCCGCTCCCGAGGCGCCCGCCCCGGTCCGACCCGAACTCGATACCGCGTACATCGACTGCGTGGCGGCCCCGACCGGCGGGGGCGTCGAGGTCCACACGATCCTCATCGCGGACAACGACCTGTGGCACATCACGTTGATCAGCCCGGAGACGCCGCGTTCGCCCGATGCCGAGGCACGGGCACTGGAGGGCCTGCGCAGGGTCGCCGAGCACATCCTCGACTGAACCCGGGCCGCCCGGCGCGGAAATGGGGAACGACGCCGGAGCCCCTCAGCATCCGACGCCGTTCCCTCCTGCGGACTGCGCATCGCGCCTTCCGGAATCCACGCTCGCCTCGGAAGGCGGCGGGCCGACACCCCCCCAGGTGCCCCGGTATTCATACCGGCCCCTCGTCGTGAAGTAACAGCCCCTCGTCCGCACTTCACCTCGCCACCGCACCCCCCGGCCGGTGACTGGAAGAACTCTATGTTGCACCCGCGGAGCAGGCAAGGCCATGATCTGCGGTTCTTCTGTTGACTTTGGGTCAACAATTGGAGACGGAGGATCTACCAGCGGTTCTGCGAGCGCCGTTACCAATGAACATTGGAACCGTGACCCGGCGGGCCCGGGACCGTGCGGATCGGACCCGCGAGGCCCGGTCGGCCCGACGGGTACCCAGCCACCCGGGGTCCGGGGTATTGTTACTGCTGTTGCCTGTGTGGCGCATGTGATTTCAGTGAGTCGTGCCCCGGGTCCACCCGCCCGAACCATCACCACCGCCCGCCTGCCCGCGGCCGAAGGAGAACGATGTCCCGCCGATCCCGCTTCCTCGCGACCCTCCTGGTCACGACCGGCCTCGTCGTCGGACTGGCCCCCGCCGCGTCAGCGCAGTCCGTCGCCTTCCCCGGCCTGGAGTCGGCGCCCCTCCCCCAGCTGCCCGGGCTGGCCTCGCAGCCCGTCCTCACGATCCCCGTGCCGGCTCCGCCGCGCCCCGCCGTGGAGCC
>NZ_JAALEB010000380.1:0-1566 GCF_014145165.1 Dietzia sp. Cai40
GCCAAGGTCGTCGTCAACGACCTCGGCGGCGACGTCCACGGCGAGGGTGGCACCACCTCCCCGGCCCAGCGCGTTGTCGACGAGATCGTCGCCACCGGCGGCGAGGCCATGGTCGACGGCAACGACATCACCGACGAGGCCGCGGTCGACGCGCTGGTCTCCTCGGTCATCGACAAGTGGGGGCGCATCGACATCCTCATGAACAACGCCGGCATCCTGCGCGACAAGTCGTTCGCCAAGATGGACAACGACGACTTCCGCAAGGTCCTCGAGGTCCACCTCATGGGCTCGGTCAACTGCACCAAGGCCGTCTGGCCCCACATGGCCGAGGCCGGATACGGCCGCATCCTCATGACCACCTCGTCCTCGGGTATCTACGGCAACTTCGGCCAGAGCAACTACGCCGCCGCCAAGTCCGGCCTGGTCGGCCTGATGAACGTGCTCGCCATCGAGGGCGCCAAGAAGAACATCAAGGTCAACTCCATCGCCCCCACGGCCGCCACCCGCATGACCGAGGACCTGCTCCCACAGCGGGTCCTGGACATCATGGGCCCGGAGACCATCGCGCCCGGCGCCCTGTTCATGGTCAGCGAGGACGCGCCCACCAAGACCATCCTCGGTGCCGGCGCCGGCGTGTTCGCCGTTTCCCAGATGGTCGAGAGCCGCGGGGTCTACCTCCCGGACAACGCCCGCACCCCCGAGGTCGTGGCCGAGCGGTGGAACGAGATCGCCGACGTCACCGACGCGAACCCCCTGGAGTCGGCGTTCGAGCAGACCTCCAAGTACGCCGCGCTCGCGGCGCGCGAACTGGGGCTCCACCTCGAGAGCTGAGCCGCGGGGCGCGTGCGCGGGGATAGACTCCGCTCACGCGCCTGGCGCTCCGCCACGGTCTTCTCACCCCTGGACCGGTCTTGACCACGACACCGTCGACGGAGACGATCCGCGGCTTCACCCGTTCCCTGCACCCGGTCGGACTGGCCGTCGCGCTGCTGTTCTTCGTGTGGTCCATGACGCCCTCCCTGTTGCCGCGGGTGTGGCCCCTGCAGGCCGTGGCGACCGGGATCAGCCTCGCGACCGGGTACGGTCTGGGCTGCCTGATCGCATGGGCGGTCCGCTCCTGCGGGGTCTCCCCGGACCATTCCGCCCGCCTGCGCAGGATCGGGTGGTGGTCCCTGGCCGTCACGGCCGCGGTGACCGTCCCGACGTTCCTGGTCCTGGGGTCCTGGTGGCAGCAGATCACCCGGGACCTGGCCGGCGTCGAGCGCATCGACCGCGCCAACTACCTGCTCGTCCTGGTGCTGTCACTACTGGTCGCGACGGTCATCCTCGCGGCGGCCAGGGGGATCCGGCGTGGCACGGCGGCGCTGACCCGGATCGCCGCACCTCACGTCCCGGCCCCACTCGCCCGCGTCGTGGCGCTGGGTCTCGTGGTCCTCATCGCCGTGCTGTCGATCAACGGGCTCGTCCACCGCGGGGTGATCGGCCTGGCCGACAGGACGGCCTCCGCCGCGGACCACGGCACCGCCGAGGGCGTGCGGCAACCCCGCGCCGCCGAGAGGTCGGGGT
>NZ_JAALEB010000381.1:0-6261 GCF_014145165.1 Dietzia sp. Cai40
GCCGGGGCGGCCGCGAGCACGGCCAGGGCGCGGACGAGCCCGTCCACGCCGCCCCGCAACACCAGGGAGAGTTCGGCCCGCGGCGCGGTCGGGTCGGGGACCAGCGCGGACGGGTCCCCCATCGGGTCGGCCGAACACCCGAGCGAGGCGTATCTGACCAGGCCGGACTCGATGTCCACGAAGCGCAGGACCCGGATCGGTGCCGCCCCCAGGAAGGTCACCGATGCCTCCTGCGGCTCGGGGCCGAGATGCGCGATGAGATGCTCGCGGACCGCGGTCAGGACGGACGACGAGTCGGAAGGGCCTCCCGGGAGCGTCACTTGAGGCCGAGGCGTGCGAGTTCGTCGCGGACCTTCTCGGCGTTCCCGGGCTCGCACAGGATGTCGTACCGTCCGGCGACCAACTGGGAGGTCGACGCGAAGTCGCGCTTTCCCCGTGTCGCGGCGTAGGACAGCGAGGCGGAGACCACACCGAACACCGAACCACCGATCAGTCCGGTGAGGACGACTCCCCACATCGGCTGGGTGAAGATGCCGACCAGCAGGCCCACGAACAGTCCGAGCCACGCGCCGGTCGCCAGTCCGCCGAGCAGGATCTTGGGCCAGGTCAACCGGCCCGTGACACGCTCCACCTGCATGAGGTCCACGCCCACGATGGTCACCTCGTGGACGGGGAACTCCTCGTCCGCGAGGTGGTCCACGGCCGCCTGGGCCTGCGCGTAGGTGGGGTAGGAACCGACCACCCACCCGGTGGGGGGCGTGGGCAACCCGGGCGTCTGCCCGCGCCGGCCCGTGGTCGGGGACACCGGAGTCGTCATCACATCGATCCTTCCGTCGTCGACCCGTTCGGATCGGTCTCTCGGGCGGCCGTCGTCGTCATCCCCGCTGCCCGCCCCCGTGCGGAGACTACCAGTGCCATCTTACGGCTGGCCTCGTCGAGCATCTCGTCACCGAACATCACCGCGCCCCGGGCCCCGCCCTCCTCGGACGTGGAGTGGGCGTAGGCCGCGAGGATCCCCTCCGCCTTGTCGAACTCGTCCTGACGCGGGCTGAACACCTCGTTGCCCGCGTCCACCTGGGCGGGATGCAGGACCCACTTGCCGTCGAAGCCCAGTGCCGCGGTGCGGGCCGCCGCCCTGCGGAAGCCCTCCACGTCCCGCACCTTGAGGAACGGCCCGTCGATCGCCTGGAGACCGTGCGCCCGGGCGGAGACGAGGATGCTCAACAGAACGTGGTGGTAGGCGTCGCCCGGCGCGTACCCCTCCGGCTGCTCCCCGACGGTGAGGGTGCGCATGCCGATCGAGGCCATGAAGTCCGCGGGACCGAACACCAGCGTGAGGACCCGCGCGCTCGCGGTGGCGATCTCGTCGATGTTGGTGAGACCGAGCGCGTCCTCGATCTGGGGCTCGATACCGATGTGCCCGACCGGCAGGCCCGCCGCCTTCTCCACCTGGGTGAGCACCAGGTCGAGGGCCCGGACCTCCGCGCCCGACCGCGCCTTGGGCAGGAGGAGCGCGTCGACGTGGGCGCCCGCCCTGCCGACCACCTCCGTGACGTCCCGGACGGTGTACTCGGTGTCCCAGGCGTTCACCCTCACCACCACGGTCGGCGCGGCGAAGCCACCGCTGGTGAGCGCCTCGACGACGTTCTCGCGCGCCTGTTCCTTGGCCGGGCCCGCGACGGCGTCCTCGAGGTCGAGGAACACCTCGTCCACCGGCAACCCGCGGGCCTTGCCGATCATCTTGACGCTGCTACCGGGGACGGCGAGCACAGTGCGCCGGGGACGCGTGCGCAGTCCGGCGATCGTCGCCGCGGCGGACTCCGACGGTGCGGGCTCCGTGTGCTGGGCGGGGGTCATCTGCGGGCACTCCCTCCGGTCCGGTGCGGGCGGGGCGTGATCCACCACCCGGTGACTAACCTGGTCCGCATGGCGAACCTCAACAAGGCTTTCGTCGCCAGGCTAGCCGGACTGCCGGTGATCGGCCCTGACGGGGACGACATCGGGCGGATCCGCGACGTCGTGGTGACGATGCGCGCCCGGCACAAGCAACCCCGGGTCCTCGGACTGGTGGTGGAGCTGCCCACCCGGCGGCGGATCTTCGTGCCCATGCTCAGGGTCGCCTCGGTCGAGCCCCGCTCGGTCGCGCTGATCTCCGGAACGATCAACCTGCACCGGTTCCAGTCCAGGCCCGGCGAGAACCTGGTGCTCGGGTCCCTGGTGGACTCGATCGTGGGGGTCGATCCGGAGCGCGGAGCGCCCGGCTCCGCGGCCGGCCCCTCGGCCGTCTCGGGGGCCGGCACCGCGGTGACGTCGCGCTACCAGGTCGTCGACGTGGAGATCGAGCGGCAGCGCACCCGCGACTGGCTCGTCTCCAGGCTGGCCGTCCGGGCCCGTCGTGGGCGCGGGCCCCTCGGCCGCCGGGGGCCGGTGTCGATCCAGCCCTGGAGTCGGATCGAGGGGTTCGACGACGACGCCATCGGCACCCCGGAGCACGGAGCCGAGAGCCTGGTCGAGCACTACGCCGATCTCCGTCCCGCCGATGTCGCGCACGCCCTGCGTGAACTACCCGAGGTGCGTCGGCTCGAGGTGGCCCGCACCCTCGACGACGAACGACTCGCGGACATCCTCCAGGAACTGCCCCACGACGAGCAGACCGAGATCGTGACCCGACTCGAGCTGGAACGGGCGGCGGACGTCCTCGAGGCGATGGATCCGGACGACGCGGCGGACCTGCTGGGCGAGATGCCGGAGAAGGACGCCGAGTCCTTCCTCGAACTCATGCATCCGGAGGGCTCCGCACCCGTCCGCCGCCTGTTGACGTTCGACGCGGACACCGCCGGCGGGCTCATGACGCCGGAACCCATCATCCTGTCCCCCCAGACGACAGTCGCGGAAGCCCTGGCCCACTGCCGCAATCCCGACCTGAGCCCGGCGCTGGCGAGCCTCGTCTTCGTGGTCCGACCCCCCACGGCCACCCCGACGGGCAAATACCTCGGATGCGTCCACATCCAGGCGCTGCTCAGGGAGTTGCCGTCGACCATGGTCGCCGAGACCGTGGACACCAGCCTGTCCAGCCTGCGTCCCACCGACTCGGTGGACTCGGTGACGAGGTTCTTCGCCACCTATAACCTCGTGTGCGGTCCCGTCGTGGACGACGAGGGCCATCTCCTGGGGGCGGTCGCGGTGGACGACCTCCTCGACCACCTGCTCCCCGAGGACTGGCGTGACATGGACCTCCACGACCACAGGGAGGTCCGTCGGTGACCGAACCGGGCACGCGCTCCGCGCTCTCCACACCCGTCACCTCGCGGCGGCCCCGCATCAGTGTCGACCCGGACGCCGTGGGCCGGTACAGCGAGGCCATCGCCCGGTTCTTCGGGACCGGCCAGTACCTGCTGATCCAGACGATCCTCGTGATCGTCTGGATCCTCATCAACGTCACGGTCGTGGCGATGCGCTTCGACCCCTATCCGTTCATCCTCCTCAACCTCGCGTTCTCCACCCAGGCGGCCTACGCCGCCCCCCTCATCCTCCTGGCCCAGAACCGTCAGGAGGACCGCGACAAGGAGTCGATCGCGGAGGACAGGCTGCGGGCCACCCAGACCAAGGCGGACACCGAGTTCCTGGCCCGGGAACTGGCCTCCGTCCGGCTCTCCGTGGGTGAGACGGTCACCCGCGACTACCTCCGCCGGGAACTCGACGACCTCAGGAGCTCGATCGAGCGCATAGAATCGCTGCTCGCGGACCAGAATTGTGACGGCGGTAACACCGAACGCCGCAAAAGCGATTCAGACACCAGGGGCCGGAGGTAGCGTCGACCAGCACGGCAGCGATGCCGCGACGCACCCCGCTCGCGACACCGTCCGGACGTTGTAGGGGGAACTTTGCGCAAGATCGCGCACAACACTGATCGACGGGCACTGACCAGCGCCGCGGTCGCCGCGGGCGTGATCGGCGTGCTCACCGCCGTGAGTCTGACGATGGACCACAGTCGGCCCACCGGGGCCTCGGGAATCGTCCAGGCGGCCGAGACCGCCACCCAAGATCCGACGACGACCGCGGCGGGTGCCACCACTCCGACCTCCGAGACCCCGCCGCCGAGCGAGGTCCGGGACCCCGGCGCCGCACACATCGAGCCCGCGACGATCCCGGACGGCCCCCTCGGGATCCCCGGCATCGCCCTGGACGCCTACCACCGCGCCACCGACCGCCTCAACCTCGAGAAGCCCGCGTGCGAGATGGACTGGACACTTCTCGCGGGCATCGGCCAGGTCGAATCCAACCAGGGCCGTGGACGCTTCGACGCGCAGGGCAACACCATCGGCCGCATCCTCGGTCCCCGCCTCGACGGCTCGCTGCCCGGCACCGCCGTCATCACCGACACCGACGGCGGGCGGTTCGACGGCGACACCGAGTTCGACCGGGCGGTCGGCCCCGTGCAGTTCATCCCCTCCACCTGGGCGGTGCTGGGTCGGGACGGCAACGGCGACGGCGTGGCCGACCCCAACAACATCTACGACGGTGCACTCGCGGCCGCGACCCTGCTGTGTGGACAGGGCGGTTCGATGGGTGACCCCGCGGCCCGCACCCGGGCGGTCCTCGCCTACAACAACTCGCTCGCGTACGTGGCCAACGTCAACGCCTGGGCGCACGGCTACGCCGTCAACTCCTACCCGTTGCCGTCGGACCTGCCGGAGATCCACAAGCCCAGGCCGATCGTGGAACCACCGAAGACCCCCGAGCACTGCCCGGACGGCTGGGAGGGTCGGCCCACCGCGGCACCGGAGCCCGCGCCGCCGGGCGAGCCCGGCCGTCCGGTACCCGGATGTACCGAGGTGACCCCACCGCCGGCTCCCCCGGCAGTACCCACGCCGCCGTCTCCGTCCCCGTCGCCGTCCCCGGAGAACGCGCCGGCGCCTCGTCCCCCTGCGCCGCCGGCCCAGGTCGCGCCGGCCCCACCCGGGCTCCCGGTGTTCGAGCTCCCCTGCATCGCACCGTTCTGCGTGCCGCCGCCTGCCTGAATCGCCCGCCCGGACCCCGACGCCTAGACTCGGGGCATCATGAGTGCACCCAGCGAAGAAGCGATCCGCGCCGCCCTGGCCAAGGTCGACGACCCGGAGATCAGAAAGCCGCTCACGGAGCTCGGCATGGTCAAGGGCGTCGACATCGACGAGGGATCCGGCCGGGTCGGGATAGGCATCTACCTGACGGTGGCCACGTGCCCGATGCGGGACACGATCACCGACCGGGTCCGCACCGCGGTCTCGGACGTCGCCGGTGTGGGCGAGGTCGTGGTCGAGCTCGACGTGATGAACGACGAGCAGCGCACGGAACTGCGCAAGCACCTCCGGGGGGACGCGGCCGAACCCGTCATCCCGTTCGCCCAACCGGGGAACCTCACCCGCGTGTACGCGGTCGCCTCGGGCAAGGGGGGCGTGGGCAAGTCCACCGCCACGGTCAACCTCGCGACCGCGCTCGCGTCCCGTGGACTGTCCGTGGGCGTCCTCGACGCGGACATCTACGGCCACTCGATCCCCCGCATGCTGGGCACCGATGCCCGGCCCACCCAGGTCGAGCAGATGATCCTGCCGCCGGTCGCGCACGACGTCAAGGTCATCTCGATCGCCCAGTTCACCAAGGGGAACACCCCGGTGGTGTGGCGTGGCCCCATGCTGCACCGCGCCCTCCAGCAGTTCCTGGCCGACGTGTACTGGGGCGACCTCGACGTGCTGCTGATGGACCTACCGCCGGGAACGGGTGACGTCGCCATCTCGATCGCCCAACTCATCCCGTCGGCGGAGATCCTCGTGGTGACCACACCGCAGCAGGCCGCCGCCGAGGTGGCCGAACGGGCGGGGTCGATCGCTCTCCAGACCCGTCAGCGGATCGCGGGCGTCATCGAGAACATGTCGTGGCTCGAACTCCCCGACGGCACCCGCATGGACGTCTTCGGCACCGGCGGTGGGGCCGAGGTCGCGGCGAACCTCTCACGCTCCGTGGGGGCACCGGTGCGCCTGCTCGGCCAGGTGCCGCTCGAGCAGGCCGTCCGGGAGCACGGCGACGAGGGCACCCCGATCGTCCTGGCGGAGCCGGATTCACCGTCCGGCAGGGCGTACAGGGAGATCGCGGACGGACTGGCCGTCCGGCCGCGCGGACTGGCGGGGATGAACCTCGGGATCGACACCACGCGCCACCTCTGACCGCCGGACCGGCCGGACCGCCGCACGGCGGGACCGCCGCACGGCGGGACCGCCGCACCGC
>NZ_JAALEB010000382.1:0-8549 GCF_014145165.1 Dietzia sp. Cai40
CCGCAGTGGCGCTGGCGGCTCGTCCGGCGCGAGATCGGTGGCACGGGCGCGGCCCCGGTCTCCGCACACCAGGGACAGCAGGGCGTCCGCGCGGCGTTCGGGCACCGGATAGTTCGACATGTCCGCCCCCTCGGCGTCGGCGCGGGCCTGCGCTGATTCCGCGGGGGTGTCCGGGGCGGGGTTGGCGAACTCTGCGGCGCGCTGGTCGATGGCCTCTGCCAGCACAGCGGCCTCGTCGGAGGCCAGGGTGGCCCACAGGTTGGTCATGCCGTCGGCGCCCTTGCGGATGTGGACTCCGCGTCCGCGGGCGGCGGCGTCTCTTCGTTCGCGGATCCCGTTGGCGTCGTAGCGGGCGATGATCGCGTCGACGGAGTCGCGCACCGACCGGGCGCCCGGACGCTCGCCGGCCTCGATGGCGGCGAGGTAGTCCTCCACGACCTCCTGCTGAACCCGTGACAGGACGGCCGGATCGACCGTGGCCATCTGACGGGCCAACAACTCGGCTGCGCGCTGTTCCATCCGACCGGCCGAGAGCGCCTCCATGACGGCCGGGTAGCGCTCGGTCAGGTCCGCGGCGAGGCTGATCATGGCGGCGGCGCGGCCAGAGGAGATGGGCATCGACGCCACGACGTAGCCGGTGCACACGTCGAACGGGTCGACCACCGCATGCCCGGGCGGGGAGCCGTCCCCCGCCCCGGCCTCGTCCTGGCGCACGCACTCGCGGAACATCTCGTAACACGCGGCCAGGCGGGCCCCGGCGGCGCGATTCTCCGCCACCCAGGTGTCGCGGGCGGAATCGGACAACCTCCCGAGCGGGGACGGGTGACCAGAACGACCGACCCCACTTGTCGCGCCACCAGCCGTCTCGTCCACGCCCTCACCTCCACCCGTACGCCCACTCGTACGTCGCCGTCACATTGTATCGAACTAGTGTTCTAGTATACGCACACACTTTCGAATGGGCAAGGGGGGGACATCCACAGGCCTCCCCCGCCCCGGTCGTCCGAGTAACCTGGGACCATGACCTCGCCCGAATCCGCCGAATACTGCTGCATCGCCGGCGCGAACGGGCCGCTCACCCAGGCCGAGGCCGAAGCCGCGGCGGCCCGGTTCAAGGCCCTGGCCGACCCCATGCGCCTCCGCCTGCTCTCGCACATCGCGGCGGCGGAGTGCGATGACGTCTGCGTGTGCACCCTCACCGAACCGCTGGGGATCTCCCAGCCCACCGTGAGTCATCACATGAAGAAGCTGGTCGAGGCGGGACTCGTCACCCGCGAACAACGCGGCCGGATGGCGCACTACAGCATCGTCCCGGAGGCGTTCTCCCAGATCCGCGACATCGTCGACGTCCGAGGTCTCCGCCTCGCCTGAGGACTGTTCAGCCTGAGGACCGTTCAGCCCGAGGACCGTTCAGGGCGACGCCGCCTCCCTGGTCGCACCACCCGAACTCGGAGCACCGGGGGCGGTCGCGGGCGTCATGCCGACGATCTCCGGAAGGGCCTGGCGGACCCGGGCGTCGATGTCGTCACGGATGGAGCGGACGCGGTCGAGATCCTGGCCTGCGGGGTCCGAGACATCCCAGTCCAGGTACCGCTTGCCCGGATAGACGGCGCAGGCGTCCCCGCACCCCATGGAGATCACCACGTCGGCGGCCGCCACCACGTCGTCGGTGAGCGGCTTGGGGTATTCCGAGGTCAGGTCGAGTCCGACCTCGGCCATGGCCGCCCGGCAGTTCTCGTCGATCCCGGACGCCGGGAGCGAGCCTGCGGACCGGACGTGGACCCGCCCCTCCGACCGGTCCGCCATGAGAGCCGCGGCCATCTGGGAGCGCCCCGAGTTCTGGACGCAGATGAAGAGCACCTCGGGGACGTCCTTGGCGACCCGCCCCTCCGCCTGCGCGAGAGCCTTGAGCCGGTCGGTCGCGAAGCGGCGGGACAGCGACGGCAGATGGGCGGTGACCCGCGCGGTCCGACGCAACGCGGCATAGGACTCGAACACCACGCGCTCGACGGTCTGCGGACTGAACACGCCCTCGTAGTGCCGGGCCAGCTCGCGGGCGTCACGCTGGAGTTGCGTCTGAGGCATGAGCAGTTCGGGGAGAGGAGCGTCGTGCACGGATCGGGACATGTCGGCCTCCAAGCCTCGTATCGACATCCATCAATATAGATGCCCATCGATGCTTTCGGAAGCCCGGCCGGGGGGATTCGCCCGGGACCGACCCGCGCTCAGTGCCCGGCGCCGAGCCTGCCCGAGAGCTTGTCGAGCCGCTCCCTGCTGGCACCGTCGAGTCCGATCACCGTGAGGGTCTTGCCCTTGGCCGCATACTTCTGCTGCACGGCGTCGAGCGTGGCGACGGTCGAGGCGTCCCAGATGTCGGCGTCGGTGAGATCGAGCACCACGTGCTCGGGGTCGCCGGAGTAGTCGAACCGGTACACGAGGTCGTTGCTCGAGGCCCAGAACAGCTCGCCCGTGACCCGGTAGGTGCGGGTGTCGACCGCCCCGTCGTGGTCCGTGTCGAGCTCGGCGACCTTCTCGATGGTCGTCATGTGCGCGACCCGGCGCGCGAACATGATCATCGCCGTGACCACCCCCAGGATCACGCCGATCGCGAGGTTGTGGGTCCACACCGTCGCCGCCACGGTGACGACCATGACGAGGGTCTCCGACAGCGGCATCAGCCGCAGTGTCCGGGGATGGATCGAGTGCCAGTCCATGGTCCCCACCGAGACCATGATCATCACCGCGACCAGTGCGGCCATCGGGATCAGTCCGACGACGTCGCCCAGGACGACGACGAGGACCAGCAGGAACACGCCGGCGAGCAGGGTGGACAGCCGCGTCCGTGCGCCCGAGGCCTTGACGTTGATCATCGTCTGCCCGATCATCGCGCAGCCGCCCATCCCGCCGAAGAAACCGGTGACGAGATTGGCGACGCCCTGACCCCAGCCCTCACGCGTCTTGTCGGAGTGCGTCTCCGTGATGTCGTCGACCAACTTGGCCGTCATCAGCGACTCCATGAGCCCCACGAGCGCCATGGCGAGCGCGTAGGGGGCGATGACCTGCAGCGTCTCCAGGGTGAGCGGCACGTCCGGCAGCAGGAGGGTCGGCAGCGACCCGGGCAACTCGCCCTGGTCGTGCACGTTGGGGACCGACCATCCCACCCACACCACCACGATCGTCAGTGCCACGATCGCGATCAGGGGCGCGGGGATCACCGTGGTGAGCCTGGGAAAGAACACGAGGACGAGCAGCCCCACCGCCACCAGCGGGTACACCAGCCACGGCACGCCCACCAGGTGCGGGATCTGGGCGGAGAAGATGAGGATCGCGAGCGCGTTGACGAATCCGACCATCACCGAGCGTGGGATGAACCGCATCAGCCTCGCGACCCCGAACACGCTCAGCAGCACCTGCAGCACCCCGGCCAGGAGGACCGTGGCGATGAGGTGGTCCAGTCCGTGCTCGAGCACGACCGGCGCCACGACGAGCGCGATCGCTCCCGTGGCCGCCGAGATCATCGCCGGGCGTCCTCCGGTGAAGGCGATCGTGACCGCCATGGTGAAGGACGCGAACAGACCGACCCGGGGGTCGACGCCCGCGAGGATGGAGAACGAGATCGCCTCCGGGATGAGCGCGAGGGCCACCACGAGGCCGGCGAGGACCTCGGTCCGCAGCCGGGCGGGGGAGGAGAACGCGGCGCGGAACGAGGGCAGCACGCCGGTCGGGAACTCGGTGCTCACGGATCACCTACAGTCGGGGTCAGGACTCTCACACGGCGTGAGAGTAGAAAGCTACCGTAACGGGAGAGTTGTGGGCGGGCCAAGTCGCGGCGAGCAGACCATGAAGATCGGCGAGGTCGCCGAGCGCACCGCGCTGTCGATCCGGAGCCTGCGGCACTACGACGAACTCGGTCTGGTCAGCCCCTCCGCGCACTCCCCGGGCGGGTTCCGCCTCTACACGCCGGGGGACGTCGAGCGGCTCCTGCTCATCCGCCGGATGAAGCCCCTGGGGTTCAGCCTGGAACGCATGCGCGACTTCTGCCGGGCCCTGGACCGCCGAGCCGACGACCCGGCGGGATCGGCCGCGCTGATCGCCGAGATCGAGGCTGAGGCCACCGAACGGCTCGAGCGACTGCGGACCCACCTGGGCTACGCGGAGGAGTTCGTCGAGATCGTCGCGCGCCTCAGGGCCTGATCACCGGCCGAGAGCTGCGGCCACGGCCGCCTTCGCCCACTGACCGACCCCGATGAGGGTCGCCGAGGCCGCGCCGCACCAGTCGCCGTAGCCGAGCAGGAACAGCCCGGGCACGTCCGGCACCACGGGCCCGTCGGCGACCACCCTGCCGCCGACCCGCGACAGCCCAAGACCGCGGAGGTGCCCGAGAGCCGGGCGGAATCCGGTGCACCAGATCACCGCGTCGACCGCCTCACGTCGGCCGTCGTCCCACTCCACCCCGCCGGGGTGGAACCGGTCGAACATCGGGGTGGCCACGAGCAGGCCCGCGTCGCGGGCGGCGCGCACCGGGGGGACGACGACGATGTCGCCCAACTCCGCGACACCGCGGCCGCTCCCGGACCGGACCGAGGCGGTGGCGACCCGGAACAACTCCCGTCCGTCGACGTGGTCGGGCAGATAGCGCGGGGGCCCGGCGGTGCACCAGATCAGTTCGCCGTCGCTCTGCTGCAGATGTCCGGCGAGGTCGGCGGCGATCTGCGCGCCCGAGTTCGCACCGCCCACCACCACGACGCGCCGGCCGCCGAACGGCTCCGGACCCCGGTAGCCGGCGCTGTGGATCTGATGGCCCCGGAAACCCCCGACGCCCGGACAGGTCGGCACGAACGGCCTCGACCACGTCCCGGTGGCACTGATCACCGCGCGAGCACGCCACCGGCGGCCGTCGGCGGCACGGACGACGAACCCGTCCGGATCGTCCCGCTCCACGGCCACGATCCGGACCCCGCGCCGGACGGGCAGCCCGTAGTACTCCTCGTACCCGCGCAGATACTCCACCACGTGGGCCGCGTCGGGGTTCCCGTCGTCCGTCCGGTGCATCCTGCGACCCGGGAGGGACGAGTAGTCGGCGGGCGAGAACAGTCGCAAGGAGGGCCAGGTGTGCGGCCACGCACCCCCCGGCCCGTCGGACGCGTCGAGGATCTCGAAGTCCGCGCCGGCGCGGGTGAGATGGAAACCGGCGGCCAGGCCGGCCTGGCCGCCTCCGATCACCACGACGTCCCTCACCCTGCCCGACCCCCTCTCGCCACCCCCTGAACAGTTCCTATCGACACTCATCGATACCAATCCTACAGTGGAGGTATGACCTCGTTGCCCGCCTCCGCGACCGGCCCGTCCGGCCCGGGGAACGACGCCCCGGACACCGACACCGGTGCCCGTGAGCAGCGTCGGCTCGTGGCGGCGCTCGCGCTGGCCGCGGCGTCCTGGGTGGCCCTGTGGGTGGCCAACGAGTGGTTCTGGGACGCGGCCGTCGGCTGGCTCGGACTCGACCTCGCCGACCGCGCGATCGGTGCCGTGCACTTCTTCCTCTACGACACCGTCAAGATCGTCCTCCTGCTCCTCGGGCTGATGTTCCTGGTGGGTATGCTCCGGGCGAGCCTCGACCTCGACCGCGCGCGGGACTGGCTCGAGGGCCGGGGGCTGTTCGTCGGCCTCACGCTGGCCATCGTGCTCGGCGTGGTGACCCCTTTCTGCTCCTGCAGCTCGATCCCACTGTTCATCGGCTTCGTGGCCGCGGGGATCCCGCTCTCGGTCACCCTCACCTTCCTCATCGCCTCCCCGCTCATCAGCGAGATCGCGGCCATCATGATCGGCGAGATGTTCGGGTGGCACATCGCCGCGGCCTACGTCGGCGCCGGCGCCGCCATCGCCTTCGTCGCGGGATGGGCCCTGTCCCGGTTCCGGCTCGACAGGTGGGTCGACGACGTCGTCTTCACCACCCGCGTCGCCGTACTCCGCGCGGACGGCCACGTGCCCTCGCTGCGCGAACGGGTGGACGCCGCTCTCGGCGAATCCCGCGACATCCTCCGTAGCGTGTGGATCTGGGTGGTGGTGGGCGTCGGCGTCGGCGCGGTGATCCACGGGTGGGTCCCCGAGGACTTCTTCCTCCGCTGGGCGGGCCCGGACAACCCGCTGGCGGTGCTCGTGGCCACCCTCGCGGGGATCCCCCTCTACGTCAACGGAGCCGGGGTCGTGCCGATCGCCGAGGCACTGTGGGCCAAGGGCATGAGCCTGGGCACCGTCATGGCGTTCATCATGAGCTCGATCGCGCTGTCCATCCCCCAGGCGATCATGCTCAGGCGGGTCATGAGGCCACCACTGCTCGCACTGTTCTTCGCCGTCGTGGCGGCCGGCATCCTCGCCATCGGCCTACTGTTCAACGTGATCGCCTGACCCCGGATGCAGGAGGAACCATGATCGTCAAGGTGCTCGGGCCCGGCTGCCGCAACTGCCACACCCTCGTCACCCGCACGAGGGAGGCCCTGGCAGCGCTGGGCGAGGACGCGGAGATCGTCGAGGTCACCGACGTCGGCGAGATCGCCGGCTACGGACTGATGAAGACACCCGGGCTGGTGATCGACGACGACCTCATCCTGGGAGGGAAGGTGCCCACCGTCCGTCAGCTCACCGAGATCCTGCGCGGACGCTAGACCGGGCGCACGCCGAGCTCGGCGAGGAGTCCGGTCACCCGGCGCCTGATCTCGTCTCGGATGGGCCTGACCGCGTCGACACCCTGACCGGCGGGGTCGTCGAGGGTCCAGTCCAGGTACCGCTTGCCCGGGAAGACCGGGCAGACGTCACCGCAGCCCATGGTGATGCACACGTCGCTCGACCGCACCGCCTCGGTGGTGAGGACCTTCGGCGTGGCCGCCGAGATGTCGATGCCGTCCTCCGCCATCGCCTCGGCGACGGCCGGGTTGATCGAGTCCGCCGGCGCCGACCCGGCCGAGCGGACCTCCACCGCGCCTCCGGACAGGTGCTCGGTGTAGGCCGCGGCCATCTGTGAGCGGCCCGCGTTGTGGACGCAGACGAAGAGGACGGACGGACGATCGGTCACGGTGGCTCCCCCGGCAGAATGTATCGACGACTGTCGATAGTAGCCGCTCGACGCCCACGCGCGGCGGGTCACAGCGCCCGGCCGATGACCTCCTTCATGATCTCGTTGGTGCCGCCGTAGATCCGCATGACGCGGGCGGCGGCGAACTTCTGCGCGATGGGGTACTCCATCATGTAGCCGTAGCCCCCGAACAGCTGGAGGCAGCGGTCCACCACGTCGTCGAGCATGTCGGTGGCCTGGAGCTTGGCCATCGAGGCGGTCACGGCGTCCAGCTCGCCGGCGATCTCGCGGGAGATGCAGTGGTCGATGAAGGTGCGGGTGGCCATGACGGAGGTCTTGCACGCCGCCAGCTCGAACCGCGTGTTCTGGAAGTCGAGGATCGGCTTGCCGAAGGCCTGCCGCTCACGGGTGTAGGCGAGGGTCTCCACCACGGCGGCCTCGGCCATCGCCAGGGCGTCCACCGCGATCGCCAGGCGCTCGCGCGGGAGCTGGTTCATGAGCTGGTAGAAGCCCTGCCCCTCCTCGCCGCCGAGGAGGTTGGCGGCGGGCACACGCATGTCGTTGAAGAACAGCTCCGCGGTGTCGGCGCCGTGACGGCCCATCTTCTCCAGCACGCGGCCCCGCTCGAAACCGGGGGTGTCGGCCTCCACGGCGAACAGCGCCATGCCCTTGTGGCCTGCGTCGAGGTCGGTCTTGGCCGCCACCACCACGAAGTCGGCGGAGCCACCGTTGGAGATGAAGGTCTTGGAGCCGTTGATGACGTACTGGTCACCGTCACGCCGCGCGGTGGTGCGGACGCCCTGCAGGTCCGAACCGGCACCGGGCTCGCTCATGGCGATCGCGGAGATCCACTGACCGGAGCACAACCTGGGCAGCCACTCCCGCTTCTGCTCGTCGGTGGCGTAGTTGGCCACGTAGTGGGGGGTGATGGTCGATCCGACCCCCATGCCGAACGCCGTGTCCCCCGAGTAGACGAGTTCCTCGGTGACGAGGTACTCCATGCCCGGGTCCCCGCCCTGGCCGCCGAACTCCTCGGCCACGTCGAGGCAGATCAGCCCGGCCTCGCCGGTGCGCAGCCAGGTCTCGCGGTCCACGTGCTTCTGCCGGGCCCACTTCTCCTGGTTGGGCGTCATCTCCTTGGCGAAGAAGGCGCGGGCGTGCTCGCGCAGGAGCCGGTGGTCGTCGGTCTCCCAGGAGGGGCGGTAGTCGGGGAAGAGCAGGGTCACCATGGCCTCCGGTGGTCGATCGACGCGACGTGCGCGGTTCAGCCTACCCAGACCGACCGGGGCCTCCCGGCGGTCCCGCCCGCGGTTCAGCACCGCCCGCGGATCAGCACCGCCCGCGGATCAGTACCGCCCGCGCACCCGCAGGTGCCAGGGGCGACCGTCCGGATCGTGCAGCCAGCGGTAGGCCGGGAACGCCAGCGCCATCGTCAGCGGGTTGAGCCGCGGCGGCGCGAGCGGACGCAGCCGACCCGGGG
>NZ_JAALEB010000383.1:0-4933 GCF_014145165.1 Dietzia sp. Cai40
TAGGAGGGTCCACCGTCCGAGATCACCGCAGCAGGCCAGGCCTCTCCCAACTCGAGTCGAGCTTGTCAGAGAAGAACCTTGATCAGATCTTGACGAAACGATGACCCAGATCTCGCAGTTCACACCGCAGAATCGAGTTTCTAAGACAGGCGAGGAGTTGAGTATGATGGGGTGGCTTTACGGTGTGAACTGGATCGACATCGTTCTGTTGATCGCGTTCGTACTCGGTTTCTGGGCGATGGTTCTGGCCTTGGCGACCAGTCTTTTTGGAGGGCATCGGCACCTGCGCGGGCCGCACTCTCCTGCTAATGGGGTCGTCTCTTCCGGTATCTCATTCGCATCTCCCGCAGGGACCGCGACTTCGCGAAGCGTCGATCATGATGAACGCTGACGCCACGGGGCGGGCAGGTGCGCTAAGCCGTGCGCCGCGCGTGCTGGTCTCCCGCCGGTCCTGCTTGGCCGGATCGCTTCTCGCCGGCGCCGGCGCTCTGACTGCATGTTCTGGTTCCGGATCAGCCACGGGCAGTCCCGTGGGAGCCTCGTCAGATCTCGTGAGGCGGCTTGAACAGGAGCGACGCTCCCCCGGCCAAACGGTGGTATCCGCGCAGTTGACCCCCCGTCCGGTCGATGTTGATCTGGGTGGCCGCGTTGTCTCAACGTGGGGATATGACCAACAATTGCCAGGCCCACTGGTGCGGGCCCAAGCTGGAGATCGGCTGCAGATCACCGTGGACAACCAGCTGCCACAGGAGACCAGCGTGCACTGGCACGGGATCGCCATGAGCAACGACATGGACGGGGTTCCCGGGTTGACACAGGACCCGATCGCACCAGGCACCACGTTCACCTACGACTTCACCGCCCCAGACCCAGGCACGTACTTTTACCACTCACATTCGGGTCTGCAACTCGATCGGGGCCTGTACGGAGTGGTGATCATCGATGATCCGGACGAGCCCGGCGACTACGACCATGAATGGCTCGTGGTCCTTGACGACTGGCTCGATGGGACCGGTCGGACTCCCGACGATGTCGCCCGTGATCTGGGCATCGGTGCCGACACCGCAGATGCCGGGATGCAGGGGATAGACCACGACATGATGGACATGCATGGGGGTGAGGGGTCGATGATCTCCCCCATCCTCGGCAGCGCCGGGGATGTCACCTACCCGCACTTTCTGATCAATGGGCGACTCCCTGTCGACCCCTACGTCTGGAGAGCGTCGCGGGGCCAACGCGTGCGCATCCGGTTCGTTAATGCCGGCGCCGACACCGCGTTCCGGGTAGCGCTTGGCGGGCACCGGATGACCGTCACTCACACCGACGGCTTTCCCGTGCTTCCCGAGGACACCGATTCCCTTCTGATCGGCATGGGTGAACGGTTCGATGTTGTGGTCACGCTCGGCGACGGCGTGTTCCCGTTGTTCGCTCAGCCCGAAGGCAAGGATGGTCACGCGCAGGCCCTCGTACGTACAGCAGCGGGCGATCTCCCGACAAATTCCCGACCAGTCGAAGTGGACCGGCGTCCGCTATTGGGTACCGACTTATCCCCCAGCGAGGCAGTACGTCTGTCTAGCCAAAGTCATGATCGGTACCACAGCGTCGACCTGGGCGGGACGATGTCGCCGTACCGGTGGACCCTCAACAGCCAAGTCCACCCGGATTCGGCGCCGCTGGAGGTCAACAGTGGGGAGCGGGTGCGAATGCGGATGCGGAACATGTCCGACATGTTCCACCCGATGCACCTGCACGGACATACGTTCGCGCTCGCGGACAGCGGGCTTCGCAAAGATACCGTCACGATTCGGCCGATGCGCACTATTGAGATCGAGTTCGACACCGATAATCCTGGCCAGTGGGCGTTGCACTGCCACAACGCCTATCACCAAGAGGCCGGGATGATGACCACTCTGTCCTACCTCGCCTGACCGGCAAGGTGATCCACCCGCGGGCCCGAAAGTCCGCAGAAGAAAGGGAACCCAGATGAATCGAAAGAAGCTTGTGATGACCGCCGCTGCCGCCGCGGTCCTGCTGGGGCTGTCCGCCTGCACCAGCGACGAGACCGACACGGCCAGCGAGACCACGACCGCCGTCGAGACCACTGCGACCAGCGGGAGTTCGACCACCGAGCAGGCAGAGGAGTCAGCTCAGCATTCCGAGGCTGACGTGATGTTCGCCCAGATGATGATCCCCCACCATGAGCAAGCCATCGAGATGAGCGACATCATCTTGTCCAAGGATGATGTCCCCGCCGACGTCACCTCGCTGGCCGAGGAGATCAAGGCCGCCCAGGGGCCCGAGATCGCGCAGCTGACCGACTGGCTCGAGCAGTGGGGAGAGCCGACGCAGCCCGAAGGCATGGACATGGACATGGACATGGGCGGTGACCATGACATGGCGCAGATGGAGGGCATGCTCTCCGATGAGGAATTGCAGCTGTTGTCCGACGCTCCCGGCCCTGAGGCTGCCGAGTTGTTCCTCAACCAGATGATCGCCCACCACGAAGGCGCCGTGGCCATGGCCGAAGACCAGGTCGAGAACGGCACGTACCCGCCGGCTGTCGACCTGGCGCAAACCATCATCGACACCCAGCAGCAGGAAATCGACACCATGCAGCAGATGCTCGACTCCATGTAAAAAAACGAAGGCTCGCATTCCCGGCGGGGTCGATGGCAGTCCGACCCCGCCGGAGACCGTCTGGGCATCAACACATTTTCTTGTCCCTGCCAGAAACGAGATACGCACTCATGCTTTCGCACCGAAAGCGGGCCTGGACCCCAATAGCCATCCTTGCATCGGCTCTCATCGCGACCGCGTGTTCGAGCCCGCAGCAGACGCCAGCACCCGAATCCGGGGACGCCTCATCGACGGTCGGCACCGCATTAACACCCGCGCTTGACCATGTGCACGGACTCCACCTCGATGCTGAGGGAAGGGTGCTGGCCGGCACGCATACGGGGCTTTTCGTCCTCAACCCCGATGGCGCGACCACCCGCGTCGGCGACGCCGACGACGACTTCATGGGGCTCACAGGCGCGCCCGGGACGGATAACCTCTACGCTTCGGGCCATCCTGGCCCGTCAAGCTCCGCCCCCAATCCTCTCGGACTCATCGAGAGTGTCGACGGCGGCCAGTCGTGGGCGACGAAATCCCTCTCCGGCGAAGTCGACTTTCACGCCCTGACCACTGACGGAAACACCCTTGTCGGATTCGACACCGCCAACGGAATTCGAACGTCCACCGACTCGGGCGTCAGTTGGACCGACGGCATCGAGATGGCCGCGAGAGCATTGGCGATTACCGACGAGGGCATCTGGGCCACAACCGCAGGAGGCCTACAACTCAGCACCGACATCGGGCGCACATTCGCATCAGTACCAGCTGCTCCCGAACTCCTGCTGATATCTGCAGCCGAAGACGGCACCCTCTGGGGGATCGATACCGACGGCACCGCCTGGCGCAAGAACGTCAACGACGATGAGTGGCAGCAGGGACCAGTTGTCGGTGATGTCGAAGCCATCATCGCCGCGGACCAGGACACTGCCTACGCTGCTGATGGACGGTCATTTCATACATTAACGATTCCCTGAAACGTCGTCGGCGGCGCAAACCAAGGCCGACCGAAGACGGAATGGAAACTACCGGTCAGAACGCATACGAACTCGAGGGAGAAGTGGTGAGGAAAGAAGCGATGCTCGCAGGCGGAGCCGCACCAGAGCGCACACCGGCGAAACGGCTTGCCTCGGTCGCGGTGGCCTTGGTGGCCGCAGTAGGGCTGAGCGCGTGCACGATCGGAGATACCGAGGACACCTCGACGGCCGCTGCACCGAAAGAAGCCCCCGCCGCTGCGGCCGTCATTCACACCTCGTTCGAAGATGGGACAGTGGCCGCGACGCCGCGGGAACCGATCGTCTTGGATGTGACAGACGGTGCGTTCGACGATGTCACGGTCACAAACGAAGAAGGCCGCGAGGTCGAAGGCGAGTTCAACGCGGAACGCTCCCAGTGGCGCACCACCGAGACTCTGGGCTACAACCGGGATTACTCGATCGAGGCGAGCGCTACTAACGACGACGGTGAGACGATTACAGACTCGTCCTCGTTCAGCACCGTGGTCCCGAACTCGACCACCAGCGCGAGCCTGGTGACCGGTCAGGGCCACACGGTAGGTATCGCGCAGCCGGTCGCGGTGCGTTTCGAGTCCGCCGTCGGCGACCGTAAGGCCGTCCAGGACGCCATCGAGGTCACCACGACCCCCGCCGTCGAAGGAGCCTTCTACTGGGTGTCGCCCTCGGAGGTTCGCTGGCGCCCCGCCGAATTCTGGGCACCGGGCACCGAGGTCGACGTCGACGTCAACATCTACGGCACCGATATGGGCGAAGGCCTTTACGGAGCCCAGGACGCAAACAGCAACTTCACGATCGGCGACGAGGTCATCACCACGATCGACGACAACACCAAGACAATGACGACCCGAATCAATGGCGAGGTCGTCAGCAGTAGCCCGGTCTCACTAGGAAAGGCATCGACACCCACCCCGAACGGCACCTACTACATCGGCGACCGATACGAATCGCTCATCATGGATTCATCGACGTTTGGTGTGCCGGTCGACTCGGCCGACGGCTACCGGCTTTCAGTCAACTGGGCCACCCAGATGTCCTACAGCGGGATCTACGTCCATGCCGCCCCATGGTCCGTTGAACAACAGGGCTTCACCAACGTCAGTAACGGCTGTATCAATGTCACCGACGCCTACGCCAAGTCGTTCCAGAACAGCAGCAACCGGGGCGACGTGGTCAAGGTCATCAATACCGTCGGACCGACGCTTCCCGGGACCGACGGGCTGGGCGACTGGAACATCCCGTGGGAAACCTGGCGTGCTGGAAATGCCGACCTAGCCCGGGTGATTCACGGGGATCTGCGGATCGCT
>NZ_JAALEB010000384.1:0-1470 GCF_014145165.1 Dietzia sp. Cai40
GGCCGCCCCCGGGAACCCCCGGGGGCGGCCGCCTTTCGTCGTTCCGCCGCGAACGTAGGCACGGTCTTAGAGTTCTCAGTCCCCGATGGGCGAGGATCTGGGGATCGGAGTCGAGCGCGGAAATCGCCGTACGCTGGGAATACGGTGTTTAGGGAAGCCTTCCCTTACAAAGGTTAGGCTCGCCTTGGTTACAGTGCTATCGTTGCCGCATGTTCAGACAGCGCTCAGGCTCGCTCCCGCTGGCCGTCGCCGCCATCCTGGCTCTCACGCTGACCTCGTGCGGGGTCGCGACCGGGCTCGGCGGCGACCCCGAGACGATCTCCGGGATCCCTCTGGCGTCCGAGGTCTCGGCGACCGCGGACCCGCGATCCTTCGCCGGCGAGCTCTCGCTGGAGTTGGTCGACGACCCGGTCGACCCCGTCACGACCGACCCGGTTCCGCAGCTGCCGGCCGTGGTCACGGACAACCAGGGAACCGTCGTCGAGGTCGCGGACGTCTCCCGTATCCTGCCCCTGGACGTCTACGGGACGCTCTCCCGCATCGTCTTCGAACTCGGGCTGGGGGACAACGTGATCGGCCGCGACGTCTCGTCGGCCTTCCCCGAGATCTCCGATCGGCCCCTGGTGACGCAGGACGGGCATCAGCTCAACGCCGAGGCCATCCTCGCGCTCGACCCCAGTGTGATCATCACGGACACCTCGCTCGGTCCGTGGGACGTGATCCTGCAGCTCCGTGACGCAGGGATCCCCGTCGTCGTCGTCGACTCCCACCGGTCCCCGGACAACGTCGAGGCACTGACCCACTCCGTCGCCGACGGGCTCGGCGTGCCCGAGCTGGGGCGCGAACTGGGGGAGCGCACCCGCGCGAAGATCGTGGAAACCGAGGAGTCGATCGCCTCGATCGTGCCGGAGTCCGAGACCGCGCGGCTACGCACGGTCTTCCTCTACGCCCGTGGATCCGCCGGCGTCTACTACATGTTCGGCCAGGACAGCGGCGCGGACGAGTTGATCACCGCGGCCGGCGGATACGACGTGTCGACCGAGGTCGGGTGGAAGGGCGCCAAGCCGGCGAACGACGAGGGGCTCATCGCGGCTCAACCGGACGTCATCGTCATGATGAGCAAGGGGCTCGAGTCCGTCGGTGGCGTCGACGGCCTTCTCGAGAAGTTCCCGGCCCTGGCCCAGACGCCGGCCGGCGCGAACCAGCGGGTCGTCGCGATGAACGACGACCTCGTGCTGTCGTTCGGCACCAGGACCCCCGCCGTGCTCAACGCGCTGGCGGTGGCCCTCTACGCCCCCGACGCGCTGTGACGCTCACAGCGGATCGCCGCGAGCGGGCCGTGCAACCCTCACCCGGCTCCCGACCCGCACGGACGGCCGGCGGGACCCACCGCCTGCTGACCGGTGGCCTTCTGGTCGCCGGGCTGGCGGCTGCACTCGGTGTCCTGGCCGTGGTGGCCGCGGCCTCGGG
>NZ_JAALEB010000385.1:0-2960 GCF_014145165.1 Dietzia sp. Cai40
CGGCGCAGCGGTGCGCCGAGGCCGGGATCCGCCTCCGCGTCCCCCGGCCGCGGCTGTGCACGGACAACGGGGCGATGGTCGTGGCGGTGGCGTCCGCGCTCCTCGCGGCGGGTGCCGAACCCAGTGCCCTCACCGTGGCGGCGGATCCGGGGCTCACGGTCGGGGTGACCCAGCTGGTGTGAGGCGGGTGGTGTGAGGAGGGTGGTGAGGCGGGTGCCTCAGAACCCGAGCAGTGCGAAGCCGTACCCGGTGAACAGCAGCATCCCGCAGACCAGCAGGGTGATCAGGACCAACCACAGGTACCCCACCGCGAGGGCGGTGAGGGCGAGACCGCGCCCGGCCTGTCCGGTCCGGTTGATCCTGGCCAGGGCGAGATGGCCGAGCAGGACCGACGCGAGCGCGAAGACCGCGGGGACCGCGGGCAGGAACAGTCCGAGGAAGGACCCGAACACGACGTTGCCCACCGCCAACACGACCGCGGCGAGCGCCGTCCCGTTGACGTCGGGGGGACCGGCGTGCGACTCGTCGCCGGGGTCCTCCGGATCCCGCCGGCCGGACGCGTCCGCGTCACCGGAGGGGGTACGGGACATGGCGACGACTCCTCCCGGGGGCGGCGGGACTTCCCGCTGATCGTACGCGGGGCCCGCGCGCCCGGCGGCGTGCTCGAGCGGGTGTGTGGGGGCCGGGTGGTGTTCGCCGTCCGCGAACGGGGCCGGATCGGGCACCCGGGACACTTGAGTGCTGGCACTCGCGCATATAGAGTGCCAATAGGCATGGACCCGGTCGCGTCACCCGCGACGACGCCACCCCGGTGCCCCGCCCCCCTGAACACACCAGCCATCTACACACGGAGGATCCATCGTGGCGATCAAGCCGCTTGAGGACAAGATTCTCGTCGAGGCCACCGCTGCCGAGACCACCACGGCGTCCGGCCTCGTCATCCCGGACACCGCCAAGGAGAAGCCCCAGGAGGGCACCGTCGTCGCGGTCGGCAAGGGCCGCTTCGACGAGGACGGCGACCGCATCCCCATGGACATCAAGGAGGGGGACAAGGTCATCTACTCCAAGTACGGCGGAACCGAGATCAAGTACGAGGGCAAGGAGTACCTGATCCTCTCCTCGCGCGACGTTCTCGCGGTCATCGACTGACGTGAGTCGGTACAACCCCGCCCCGGTGGCGCCGGCCAGTGTCCGGCCCGCCGGGGCGGTGGTGTCTCACCGGTGTCGCACCGGTCCGTTACGCAGTACGACCCGTCCGTCCCGAACACCCTCTTCCTTCCAGGAGTCCCATCAATGTCCAAGTTGATAGCGTTCGACGAGGAGGCCCGTAAGGGCATGCTCGCCGGTGTCGACCAACTCGCCGACACCGTCAAGGTCACGCTCGGCCCGAAGGGTCGGCACGTCGTGTTGGCCAAGGCCTTCGGTGGCCCCACCGTCACGAACGACGGTGTCTCCATCGCCCGCGAGATCGAACTCTCCGAGCCGTTCGCGAATCTCGGTGCCCAGCTGGTCAAGAGCGTCGCCACCAAGACCAACGACGTGGCCGGTGACGGCACGACCACCGCGACGGTGCTCGCGCAGGCGCTCATCCGTGAGGGGCTGCGCAACGTGGCCGCCGGATCCAACCCGATGGCCATGGGCAAGGGCATCGAGAAGGCCTCGGCCGCCGTCGTCGAGTTCCTCAAGTCCGCCGCCACCCCGGTGTCGGGGTCCGAGGGGGTGGCGCAGGTCGCCACGGTCTCCTCCCGTGACCCCGAGGTGGGCCGGATGGTCGCCGAGGCCATGGACGCCGTGGGTGTCAACGGCGTCGTGTCCGTCGAGGAATCCCAGGGCCTGCACACCGAGGTCGCCGTGACCGAGGGCATCGCCTTCGACAAGGGCTACCTCAGCCCCTACTTCGTCACCGACCCCGACGAGCAGAAGGCCATCTACGAGGATGTCCTGGTCCTGCTGCACCGCGAGAAGATCAGCTCCCTCCCCGACCTGCTCCCGCTGCTCGAGAAGGTCGCCGAGACCGGCAAGCCGCTGCTCGTCGTGGCCGAGGACGTCGACGGCGAGGCGTTGTCGACGCTGGTCGTCAACTCGATCCGCAAGACCATCAAGGTCGTCGCGATCAAGGCCCCGTTCTTCGGCGACCGCCGCAAGGCCTTCCAGGACGATCTCGCTATCGTCCTCAAGGGTCAGGTCGTCAGCCCGGACCTGGGCATGAAGCTCTCCGACTGTGGCCTCGAGGTGCTCGGACACGCCCGCCGCGTGACCGTCTCCAAGGACGAGACGATCATCGTCGACGGTGACGGTGACCAGGCCGACGTCGACGCCCGGGTGGCGCAGCTGCGCCGCGAGGCCGAGAACACCGACTCCGACTGGGACCGCGAGAAGCTCGAGGAGCGCATCGCCAAGCTCTCCGGGGGCGTCGCGGTCATCCGCGTCGGCGCCGCCACCGAGACGGAGCTCACCGAGCGCAAGCTCCGCGTCGAGGACGCGGTCAACTCGGCCAAGGCCGCCGTCGAGGAGGGCGTGATCGCCGGTGGCGGTTCCGTGCTCGTCCAGGCCGCGGCGTCGCTCGCCCGGCTCGCCGAGGACACCACCGACGCCGACGAGGCGGTGGGGGTGAACGTCGTCCGCAAGGCGCTGGCGGCGCCACTGTTCTGGATCGCCGCCAACGCGGGCGAGGACGGCTCCGTCGTGGTGAGCAAGGTCGCCGACCTCGGTCCGAGGGACGGCTTCAACGCCGCCACCGGCGAGTACGGTGACCTCGTCTCGGCGGGCATCATCGACCCGGTGAAGGTCACCCACTCGGCCGTCGTCAACGCCTGTTCCGTCGCGCGGATGGTGCTGACCACCGAGACGGCGATCGTCGAGAAGCCCGAGCAGGAGGCGCCCGGCGGGCACTCACACGCCGGTCACTCGCACTGATCCCGTCCCGACCGGGCCCCGGTCCCGCACCCGCGGGACCGGGG
>NZ_JAALEB010000386.1:0-3631 GCF_014145165.1 Dietzia sp. Cai40
CAGCCACGCGGCGTCGCGGCCCTCGTGGCGCAGCAGCGGGACCGCCCGCCGCAGCGCGTCGAGGTTGCCGCCGTGGCCGTTGACCACCACGAACCGGGTGGCCCAGGTGGACACCGACCTGCCGAGTTCGATCAGCGTCTGCGCCAGCGCGTCGGTGCCCGTGGACACCGTGCCGGGAAACGACTGGTGCTCCCCGCTCGCGCCGTACGCGAGAGCGGGGAGCACCAGGACGCCGGCGGCCGCGAGGGCGTCCGCGGTGGCCGTGGCCAGCAGCGTGTCCGTCTGGGTGGGCAGGTGCGCGCCGTGTTGCTCGGTGGCGCCGAGCGGCAGCACCGCCAGGACGGGCTCGATGGTCAGACCTTGATCGCGCCCATGTCGACGGTGAACGTCGACGCGGTGATGGTGCGGGAGGCGTCCGAGGCCAGGAACAGCACCGAGTCGGAGATGTCGTCCGTGGTGGCCATGCCCATCCCCAGGATCGGCGTGAAGTGCGGGAGGAACTGGGGCATGTTGGTGAACACGTCGTGGGCCGCCGGGTCGTCGGCACCCATGGGGGTCAGCACGCCGTAGGGGTGGATCGTGTTGACGCGGATCCGGTGCTCACCGAGCTCCTTGGCCGCGGTCTGCGCGAGGCCCACCACGCCGTACTTGGAGGCCGAGTAGGGCGACTGGACCGGCATGGCCTTGAGTCCGGCGACGGAGCTCACCAGGACGATCGATCCACCGTTGTCCGCCGCGAGCATGTGCGGGATGGTGGCCTTGAGGGTCTTCCAGTACCCCGTGAGGTTGATGTCGATCGTGTCCTGCCACTGCTGCTCGTCGATCTCCCAGACCTTGCCCCAGTTGCAGATGCCGGCGTTGGCGATCACCACGTCCAGACGGCCGCCGAACTGCTCGACCCCGCGGGCGACCAGGTCCTGCTGGAACGCCAGGTCGCGGACGTCGCCGATCTCGGCGAGGATCTCCCCGCCCTCCGCGCGGACCTTCTCGACCGTCTGCGCGAGGTCGTCCTCGGTGGCCGCCTTGTAGCCGACGTGCTCGGACGGCGAGGCGCACAGGTCCAGTCCGATGACACTGGCACCCTCCCGGGCGAAACGGATGGCGTGCTTGCGGCCCTGGCCGCGGGCGATGCCGGTGATGTAGACGACCTTGCCGTCGAAGTCTCCCATGGACTGTGGTTCCTTTTCCTCTACGGACGTAACAGGGAGGCCCGGCGGACCGCCCACCGGGTCACTCTCCCAGGCGACGCATGAACCCGTCGGGGATCACGTAGTCATCCCTGGTGAGCTCCGAGATCGAGGACTTGCTCAACCCGATCAGGCTGGAGTCCAGGCCCGAGCGCAGGACGTCCAGGACGTTCTCCACGCCGGCCTGGCCGTTGGCGCCCAGGCCCCACAGGTACGCGCGGCCGATCATCACGGCGCGGGCGCCCAGGGCGAGCGCCTTGGCCACGTCCGAACCGCGCCGGATCCCGCCGTCCATCAGCACCTCGACCTGACCGTCGACGGCGTCGACGATCGGTGCGAGGCAGCGGATCGAGGCCGGGGTGCCGTCGAGGTTGTTGCCACCGTGGTTGGAGACCGAGATCGCGCTGACGCCTGCGTCGACCGCACGCCGGGCGTCGTCGATGCGGGTGATGCCCTTGAGCATGACCGGCCCGTCGTAGTTGTCCACGACCCACGCGATGTCCTCCCACGTGGCCGGCGGGGTACCCATCCACTCGCCGTAGGCGCCGAAGAAGGTCGGACCCATCTCGCCCTGGTGCACGAGGTTCGGCGTGGTCAGGTCGGGGAAACGCTTGTTGGTCACCACGTCACGCGCCCACTCGGCGGCCCAGCGCGGACGCACCGCGATCTCCGGGGCGAGGGTGAGCATCGCCTTGGCGTCGAGCTTCTCCGGGATGGTCGGACTGCCCCAGTCGCGCCCCATGGAGAACGACCAGTCGGTGGTGAGGATGACGCCCGCGGCGCCGGCGGCCTTGGCCCGCTCGAGGCGCTCGAGGACCTTCTCCTTGCCGCCGAGCCAGTACACCTGGAAGAAGGTCTGCGGGTTCGCGGCGATGACCTCCTCGATCGGCTTGGAGGCGAAGGAGCTCAGTCCCATCGCGGTGCCGCGCGCGGCGGCCGCGCGGGCCACGTCGACCTCACCGTCCGGGGTCACGGCCTGGACCCCGGTCGGCGAGATCATCACCGGGAGGCTGATCGGCTGCCCCATCACAGTGGTGGCCATGTCCCGCTCGGCCTTGGCCCCGATCACGTGCGGCTTGGGACCCAGCTCGGCGAACGCGGCCGTGTTGTCGTCGATCGTCACGCCCTGCTCACTGCCGGCCACCAGCGCCATGTAGACGCTCCGGGGCAGCTTCTTCTTGGCGCGGCGCTGGGCCTCGGCGACCGATTCGAACCAGGGGTTGCGGCGCCAGGGGTTGGCCTCGGCGATCTTCGACAGGCGTGACACGGGAGAGGGCTCCTTCGGGGGAGGACGTGGGCGGTGGCGGGTCGGCCGGCCGACTCAGACGGGGGACTCGTCGCACAGGCTGGTGGGCCTGCGCGGCGGGGTGGTGACGAGGGTCAGCGGGACCGGGCCGGTGGGCTGCTTGCGCGCCGCCAGCCCCTTGACCCGGGAGTGGTCCTGTGACGGCGAGGGGATGCTGCGCTCGGCCGCGAGCAGTCCCTCGCCGTACCCCTGGACGCACTCCGGGTCCGGCCCGTCCATGGGCAGGCCGGTGAAGAACTTGGCCGCCATGCAGCCGCCGCGGCAGCTGTCGTAGAAGTTGCAGGACGCGCAGGCCCCGGCCGACTGGGGCTCACGCAGCTCGCGGAAGAGCTCCGAGGTCTGCCAGACGCTCTCGAAGCCGCCGTCGGAGACGATGTTGCCGGCGAGGAACTCCTCGTGGATCGCGAACGGGCAGGCGTAGACGTCCCCGATCGGGTCGATGAGGCACACCACGCGGCCCGCGCCGCAGAGGTTCAGGCCGGGCAGCGAGCCCTGGCCGTCGCCGAAGGCCGACAGGTGGAAGAAGCTGTCACCGGTGAGGACGTTCGACCCGTGCTCGACCAGCCAGTCGTAGAGGTCCTTCTGCTGCTCGGGGAGCGGGTGGAGGTCGTCCCACACGTCCGCCCCGCGGCCGGAGGGGCGCAGGCGGGTGATGCGAAGGGTGGCGTCGTACTTGTCCGCCAGGGCCTTGAACTCGTCCAGCTGGGTCACGTTCTCGCGGGTGACCACCACCGAGATCTTGGCGTCGGTGAAGCCGGCGTTCTTGAGGTTCTCGAGGGCACGGACCGCCATGTCAAACGAGCCCGGGCCGCGGACCGCGTCGTTGACCTCGGCGGTGGCACCGTCGATGGAGATCTGCACGTCGACGTAGTCGCTCGCGGCCAGGCGCTGCGCCACCTTCTCGTCGATGCGCACGCCGTTGGTGGAGAACTTCACGCCCACCTGGTGGCTGGTCGCGTAGTCGACGAGCTCCCAGAAGTCGGGGCGGACGGTGGGCTCGCCACCGCCGATGTTCACGTAGAAGACCTGCATGCGCTGCAGCTCGTCGATGATCGCCTTGCACTGCTCGGTGCTCAGCTCGCGGGGGTCGCGCTTGCCCGAGGAGCTCAGGCAGTGCACGCACGCGAGGTTGCAGGCG
>NZ_JAALEB010000387.1:0-8954 GCF_014145165.1 Dietzia sp. Cai40
CGCAGCCCCACCGCCACGGACGCCGCGCGGGCCTGGGCGGCCTCGTCCGGCGCGGCCACCACGACCACCGGGGCGGCCTCCACCAGGAGACGGGTGGTCTCGACGCCGGAGGAGTCCGCGTCGACCGCGATCCTCGCACCGTCGACCTGAGCGGCGGTGATCCCCGGCCCGTCCTCGTCCGTTCCCGATGTGCACGCGGCGGTGGACAAGACCAGGCAGAACGAGAGGACCGCCGCCCCCACTCCTCGGTTGAAGTGGCGCACGGCGGTCCTCCTGAAGCTCGGGAATCGATCCCGGTGGACCCTACAGGGGTCTCAGGCGGTCTCGGTGATCGGCCGGTCGACCCAGCTCATCAGGTCGCGCAGCTTCTGCCCGGTGACCTCGATCGGGTGCTCGGCGTTCTGCTTGCGGAGCTGCTCGAGCTCCTTGTTCCCGCCCTCGACGTTGGCCACGAGGCGCTTGGTGAAGGTGCCGTCCTGGATGTCGGACAGGATCTCCTTCATGCGCTCCTTCGTGCCGGCGTCGATGACGCGCGGGCCGGAGAGGTAGCCGCCGAACTCGGCGGTGTCGGACACCGAGTAGTTCATCCGCGCGATGCCGCCCTCGTACATGAGGTCGACGATGAGCTTGAGCTCGTGGAGCACCTCGAAGTAGGCGAGCTCGGGTGCATAGCCGGCCTCGACCATGACCTCGAAGCCCGTCTTGACGAGCTCCTCGGTGCCGCCGCACAGCACGGCCTGCTCACCGAACAGGTCGGTCTCGGTCTCGTCCTTGAAGGTGGTCTTGATGACGCCCGCGCGGGTGCCACCGATCGCCTTGGCGTAGGACAGCGCGAGCGCCTCGCCCTCGCCCTTCGGGTCCTGCTCGACGGCGATGAGCGCCGGGACGCCCTTGCCGTCGACGAACTGACGGCGCACCAGGTGGCCGGGCCCCTTCGGGGCGACCATCGCGACGGTGACGCCCTCGGCGGGCTTGATCAGACCGAAGTGGATGTTGAGGCCGTGGCCGAAGAACAGCGCGTCGCCGTCGTTCAGGTTGGGCTCGATCTCCTCGGTGAAGATCTGCGCCTGCGAGGTGTCGGGGGCGAGCAGCATGATGACGTCGGCCCACTTGGTGGCCTCGGCGGCGGTCATGACCTCGAGGCCGGCCTCCTCGGCCTTCGCGCGGGACTTGGAGCCCTCGCGCAGACCGATCGCGACCTCGACGCCGGAGTCGCGCAGGCTCAGCGAGTGCGCGTGCCCCTGCGAGCCGTAACCGATGACGGCGACCTTGCGGCCCTGGATCAGCGACAGATCCGCCGAGTCGTCGTAGAACATCTCCACTGCCATGGTGGATTCCCTTCGTGTTGGTTCGTGTAGCCGGGACTTGTGTAGGAGTCGAGACTATCGAGTGGTGGTGATGGACTTGGGGCCGCGTCCCAGCGCGACCATGCCGGACTGCACGATCTCGCGGATGCCGTAGCCGTCGAGCATCCGCAGCAGCGCGTCGAGCTTGTCGGGGGTACCCGTGGCCTCGAGCGTGAGCGATTCCGGGGAGACGTCCACGATGTGGGCGCGGAACAGACTGGCGATCTCGACGATCTGGCCACGGTTGGTGGTGTCGGCGCGGACCTTGACCAGGGTGAGTTCGCGGGCGACCGAACCGGCCGGGTCCTGCTCCACGATCTTGATGACGTTGACCAGCTTGTTGAGCTGCTTGGTCACCTGTTCGAGGGGGAAGTCCTCGACGGCCACGACGATCGTCATGCGTGAGAGCCCGTCGGTCTCGGTGGGGCCCACCGCGAGGGACTCGATGTTGAACCCGCGCCGGGAGAACAGCGACGCCACGCGCGCGAGCACGCCGGGCTTGTCCTCCACCAGCACGCTCAGGGTGTGGGAGCGGGCGGTCACTGGTCCTCCTCCTGGGCGGCGAGCACGGCGGCGTCGATCCGCTCGGTCACCTCGTGGACGTCCGCGGCGTCGTCCGCCACGGAATCGGTGTCGTCGAACAGCGGCCGGATGTCCCGCGCCGCCATGATCTCGTCGTTGGACGTACCCGCCGCGACCATCGGCCACACCTGGGCGTCCTTGCCCACGATGAAGTCGATGAGCACCGGGCGGTCGTTGATCTCGCGGGCCTTGGCGATGACCTCGTCGACGTCCTCGGCGCGCTCACAGCGGAACGCCACGCACCCGAGGGCCTCGCCGAGCTTGACGAAGTCGGGGATGAGCTTGGACTGCGTCGACAGGTCGGTCTGCGAGTAGCGCTGATCGTAGAACAGCGTCTGCCACTGGCGGACCATGCCGAGGTTGCCGTTGTTGATCAGCGCCACCTTGATGGGGGCGCCCTCGATCGCACAGGTGGCGAGCTCCTGGTTGGTCATCTGGAAGCACCCGTCGCCGTCGATGGCCCACACCTCGGCGTCGGGACGACCGAACTTGGCCCCCATCGCCGCGGGGACCGAGTACCCCATGGTCCCGAGCCCGCCCGAGTTGAGCCACGTGCGCGGCTTCTCGTACTGGACGAACTGCGCGGCCCACATCTGGTGCTGGCCCACGCCTGCGCAGTAGACGGCGTCGGGGCCCGCTGCCGCGCTGAGGCGCTCGATCACGTACTCCGGGGAGAGCGAACCGTCCGACTGCGGTCCGTATCCGAGGGGGTACTCGGAGCGGATCTCGTCCAGTTGCCCCACCCAGGCGGTGGGCTCGGCGAGCGCTCCGGAGTCGCGCTCGCCGCGCAGCGTCTCGACGAGCTCGACCAGCACCTCCTTGATGTCGCCGACGATCGGCACGTCGACCGCGCGGTTCTTGCCGATCTCCGCCGGATCGATGTCTGCGTGGATGACCTTGGCGTCGGGGGCGAAGGTGTCGAGCTGGCCGGTGACCCGGTCGTCGAAACGGGCGCCCAGCGTGACGAGCAGATCAGACCGCTGCAGCGCGGCGACCGCCGCGACGGTGCCGTGCATGCCGGGCATGCCGTAGTGCAGCCGGTGCGAGTCGGGGAACGCACCGCGGGCCATCAGGGTGGTGACCAACGGGATCCCCGACAGCTCGGCCAATGCCAGCAGCTCCGCGGAGGCGTCGGCCTTGATCACCCCGCCGCCGACATACAGGACCGGGCGCTGGGCCTTGGCGATGAGCCGGGCCGCCTCGCGGATCTGCTTGCCGTGGGGCTTGGTGACCGGGCGGTACCCGGGCAGCTTCATCTCCGGCGGCCACGAGAACGTCATCTCGGCCTGCAGGACGTCCTTGGGGATGTCCACCAGCACCGCGCCCGGTCGGCCGGTCTGCGCGATGTGGAACGCCTCCGCGATCATCCGCGGGATGTCCTCGCCGTGCGAGACGAGGAAGTTGTGCTTCGTGATCGGCATGGTGATGCCGGAGATGTCGGCCTCCTGGAAGCCGTCGGTGCCGATGAGCGCGGTGCCCACCTGCCCGGTGATGGCGACGATCGGAACCGAGTCCATCTGCGCGTCCGCGAGCGGCGTCACGAGGTTGGTGGCCCCGGGGCCCGAGGTGGCCATGCAGACGCCGACCCGGCCGGTGGCCTGCGCGTACCCGGTGGCCGCATGCCCTGCGCCCTGCTCGTGCCGGACCAGCACGTGTCGGACCTTGACCGAGTCGTAGAGGGGATCGTAGACGGGCAGGATCGCGCCGCCGGGGATACCGAAGACGACCTCGGTGCCGATCTCCTCGAGGGACCGGACCACCGCCTGGGCGCCCGTCATCCGCTCGGGGGCCGCGGACCGGGCCCTGTGCTCTGCACCCGGACGGGGTCCGGGCTGTGCCGTTGGTGCGCTCACTTCAACTGTCCTTCATGGTGGTCGTGGAGCTGACGTTCGTCGCCGCACCCGGTCCGGTGGGACCAGGGGAACCCGGCAACAAAAAACCCCCGACGGCCACGGGGGCCGGCGAGGGTGCGCGTCGACGGAAAGCCAGGTAGCGGCTCAGGCGCCGACGCGCCGGCCGAGTACTAGACCGTTCCAGGTGTTCACGCGCTCAGGTTAGGCCCCGTCCGTCACGGTCGTCAACTCGTGGAAACTGGATCCCACATAGTGGACCGTGAGACAGTGGAGGGCACCATGAGCGCCGCATTCAGAGCACCCCACCCGGAGTCCACGCCCACCGACCGCGCACTCTTCCGGGTCAACCCCATGTCCTACGCCGTCATCGCCATCGTCGTCCTGGCGATCCTCTGGCCCGTCACCGCCTATCCCGTCGCTCTGGGATGGCTCGTGCTGCTCCCGATCGGATTCGGCTGGTGGGTCGCACGGACCCACACCAGGATCGACGAGGACGGGGTCCACCTGTCGACGTGGCGGGCGAGCAGGTCCGTTCCCTGGGAGGAGGTCAAGGGGGTGCTGTTCCCGAAGAGCGGCTTCGCCCGCCTCGTCACCACCACCGATGACTCACTCCCGATGGGCGGGGTCTCGTTCCACGATCTCCCCCGGCTCTCCGTCGCCAGCCGGGGGCGCATCCGCGACCCCTACGGCGCCGCCCCGACGGACGGCGCCTCCCGGACGGACGGCGCCCCGCGAACCGACAGCACCTCCTGAGCGCCGGTCGAGAGAGCGACCGCCCGCCGGAACACGGTCGGCGACGGCCTGGCGGCGCAGGCCCATGCGCTCGTAGGCGAGGGTGACCGCCACCCCCGCGAGCAGTCCGGCCACCGCCCAGCCGCCGAGGACCCACACCGCGTGCCCCAGGCCCGCGTCCCAACTCGAGTCGAAGAACATGATCGACCGCAGTCCGAGGTAGGCCTGGTGCATCGGCTGGAGGTTGCCGATCGCGACGAACACCTGCGGCAGCATCTGCGTCGGGGTGGCTCCGCCCGACGTCGGTATCCCCAGCACCACGAACACGACCAGGTTGACCAACAGCCCGGCGTTCCCGATCGCCGCGATGATCGTGTGTGCACACACCCCCACCGCGACGATCACGAGGTTCGAGAACCAGAACATGTGCCACGGGTCGTACCCGGTGACCCCGATGATGTGGGCGACGAGAAGGCAGAGCCCGGACACGAGCGGGGCCGTCACGAGTGTGACCACCCACTTGCGGGCCAGCGTCTGGAGCCGGCCGAACGGGGCCACGTGCACGTGCAGCGCCAGAGGTCCGATCTCCAGGGGGATGAACCCGAGCCGGGCGTCGAGCACGGCGGAGATGATCATCGCCCCGGTGAAGCCCGCAAGGATCACGATCAGCGCGTAGAACATCGGCAGCGAGGCGTTCGACACCCCCTCCGGCAGCGGGTTCCACGCGGTCACGTCGATCCCGACCGGGTCCTGGAGTGCGAGGGTCGCGGCGGCGCCGATCGTCCTGCCCTCCGCCTCGGCGAGCAACTGTGAGTCGGCGAGCAACCTGGGGCCCATCCGGTCGCGGAACGACTCCTGCATCGCCTCGGCCATGGTGTTCATCACCTGGCTCGACACGATGGAGACGCGGGGCGAGTACTCGACCGTGACCCGCGCGGGCGCGGGAGGTTCCGCCGCATCCCCCTCTTCGGTGGCCGCCGCCTCGACCAGACCGACCACCCGCTCGCTCAGGTCGGCGGGGATCCTGATCGCCCCGAAGTACGATCCGTCACGCAGTCCCTCCTCCGCCGTCCCGGGGTCCACGACGTGCAGCCGGATCTTCTCCCAGTCGTTGTTCTGGAGCAGGCCGGCGGTGATCTGCGATCCCACGTCGAGGTCCCGCACGCCGATCGGCGTGTCCAACGAGGCTCCGCGGTCGGAGTCCACCACCGCCACGGGAATGTGTCGGGCGTGGGCCTGGGGATCCGCGGTGCCGCCCAGATACATGAACGACAGCAGGAAGAACAGTCCGCAGACCAGAACCACCGCGCCCGCCGAGTGTGAGGCGAACTCGCGGAAGCCGCCGGTGTGGCCGGAGTCGGTCATGGTGATCCTCATTCGTGTGGAACGCCGGTCGACCACACGGCCGACCGAGACGAAGTTACTCCTGCCACCGCGGGTATCGTGTACCCGTCCCCCGGAGCGTCCCCGCCCACGTCACGGGGCCGCCCGCAGGCCTGATCGCAGGACTGCCCACCCGGGACGCCCGTCCCGTCGTCTCCCGAACCGGATCGAGGTCCCATGCCCGCCCTGAGGTCCCGCACCAGCACCGCCGGACGCAATGCGGCGGGGGCCCGCGCCCTCTGGCGCGCCACCGGCATGACGGACGCCGACTTCGGCAAACCGATCATCGCGGTCGCCAACTCGTACACGCAGTTCGTCCCCGGGCACGTGCACCTGAAGAACGTCGGCGAGATCGTCGCCGAGCAGATCACCGCGGCGGGTGGCGTCGCGCGCGAGTTCCACACCATCGCCGTGGACGACGGCATCGCCATGGGTCACGCGGGGATGTTGTACTCGCTTCCCAGCCGCGAGATCATCGCCGACTCCGTCGAGTACATGGTCAACGCGCACACGGCCGACGCCCTGGTGTGCATCTCGAACTGCGACAAGATCACGCCGGGGATGCTCAACGCGGCGATGCGTCTGAACATCCCGACCGTGTTCGTCTCCGGCGGCCCCATGGAGTCCGGCTTCTCGGTGGTCGTCGACGGCGTGGTCAAGGCCGGTTCCGACCTCGTCACCGCGATCTCCGCCTCGGCCAATTCGGCGGTCGACCAGGAGGGCCTCGACGCGATCGAACGCTCGGCCTGCCCCACCTGCGGTTCCTGCTCGGGCATGTTCACGGCCAACTCGATGAACTGCCTCACGGAGGCCCTGGGCCTGTCGCTGCCGGGCAACGGCTCCACTCTGGCCACCCACAGCGCACGGCGCGAGCTCTTCGCCGAGGCCGGCCGGGTCATCGTGGACCTCTGCCACCGCTACTACCGGGACGACGACGCCTCGGTCCTGCCGCGGTCGGTCGCCACCAAGGAGGCCTTCGCCAACGCCATGACGCTCGACGTGGCCATGGGCGGGTCCACCAACACGGTGCTGCACATCCTCGCCGCCGCGCAGGAGGGTGAGGTCGACTTCGATCTCCACGACATCGAGCAGATCTCCCGTCGGGTGCCGTGCCTGGCCAAGGTCGCACCCAACTCGGACTACTACATGGAGCACGTCCACCGGGCCGGTGGCATCCCGGCGATCCTCGGCGAGTTGTACCGCGGCGGTCTGCTGGAGACGGACGTCCACTCGGTGCACTCCCCCTCTCTCGAACAGCACATCGCGGACTGGGACATCCGCAGCGGTACCGCCACCGAGCAGGCGATCGAGCTGTTCCACGCCGCACCCGGCAGGGTCCGCACCATCGAGCCGTTCTCCACGGACAACCGTTGGGAGTCGCTGGACACGGACGCCGTGGACGGCTGCATCCACTCGGTCGAGCACCCGGCCACCGCCGAGGGCGGGCTGGCCGTGCTCCGCGGCAACATCGCGCCGGACGGATCGGTCTTCAAGACCGCCGGCGTGTCCGAGGCGAACTTCCACTTCAGCGGCCCGGCGCGGGTCGTGGAGTCGCAGGAGCAGGCGGTGTCGGTGATCCTGGACAAGACCCTGCAGCCCGGCGAGGTGCTCGTGGTGCTCTACGAGGGCCCGGCCGGCGGCCCGGGCATGCAGGAGATGCTCCACCCCACCGCGTTCATCAAGGGCGCCGGCCTGGGCACCAGGTGCGCCCTGATCACGGACGGCCGCTTCTCAGGCGGCTCGTCGGGACTGTCCATCGGGCACATCGCCCCCGAGGCCGCCGCCGGCGGCCCGATCGGACTGATCCGGGACGGAGACGTCGTGACGATCGACGTGGCCACACGATCCATCTCGGTGGAGGTCGACGACGACGAGCTGGACCGTCGCCGGGCCGAGAAGGGACCCCTCCCGTGGCGTCCGGTCCACCGCGAGCGGAAGGTCTCCACCGCGCTGCGGGCGTACGCCTCGATGGCGTCGTCCGCGGACAAGGGTGCCGTGCGGATCCTGCCGGGCTGACCTCCACGGCCCGCCGCCGCGGTCAGCCCGCGGTGACCGCCGGGCTGTCGGTCGTGGACATCAACGGGTTGCTGCCGTTGAGCAGGTACCAGATCACCCCTGCCGCGATCACGGCCAGCAGCAGCCAGATCACTCCGCTGAACCGGGGGCGGTGCGACCACCGCCACTTGCGGTCGACAGACCAGCGTCCGGCTCCCGCGAAGAGGAGTGCGAGCAGGGCGGCGACGTACAGGATCGACGTCTCGAGCCCACGGGTCGTCTCGCCGAGGAGCGGCACGGGGTCGTCACCGGTCAGCCGGACCGCGAGGCCCAACCCGACCAGCCCGAGCAACCCGGCCGCCGCGACCGGCGTCGCCAGGCCCACGACGAGCAGGATCCCCGCGACCAGCTCGACGACCCCGCCGGCGATCGCGAGGAGTCGCGCCTGCTCGAAACCCGACTCGGTGAGGGTCTGCGTGAATCCGTCGAGTCCCGGGCCGCCGAACAGGCCGAAGAGCTTCTGCAGACCACGCATGGACAGGAGGACGCCCACGGCGAGTCGGAGGAGGAACAACCCGAAATCGGTCGTGCCGCGCCGGGAGATCTCGTCGCGGGGGGCGGGGTCGATCGTCGTGGGCTGGTCGCCGAACGGCAACGGCGCCGACGTGTCGTATCCCCCGGACTCCGAGAACTGCGAGTAGTCCGTCCGACCCGCCGCGGGGAAAGCCGTGGTCGCCGAGTCCGCGGTCCCCGTGCCGGAACCGGCCCCCGTCGCGCTGGGGACGTCGAGCGGGTAGTCGACATCGTGGATGATCTCGGTTCGGGCGTCGTCTCCGGGCTTTGAGGAAGTCACCATGCGACCATAGGCCGCTTCCCCGGCACCCGCACCCAGGACACGGCGCACCGTAGGATTGTCGCCATGAGATCGCTCTCGCTGCTGGTGGTCCTGGCCGTCGCGACGGCCGGGTGCGCGAGATTCGACGACCGTCTCGCCGCGCCCTTCACCCCCGCCCCCGGCCCGGGGATGGGCGCGGCACCGCCGTCCAGCCCCCCCGGCCCGCCC
>NZ_JAALEB010000388.1:0-1469 GCF_014145165.1 Dietzia sp. Cai40
AGCCGCGCAGGCCCAGACCGGGCATCCAGAGGTACCTGCGCGGGTCCCTGCGGGCGGCCAGGAGATCGTCGGGGGAATGACGACGACCCTGTTCGAGCACCAGGACCGTGAGCCCCTGCTCGGCCAGCCGGAGGGCGCTGACCGCGCCACCGAACCCGCTGCCGATCACGATCACGTCGGCGGCGTCCGCGTGCCGCTGTGGGCCTCGATCCATGGCGCCGAGTGTAGGACGGGTGTCCAGGATCCGGGCCCGATCGGCGGGGACCGGGGCGGGCGCGGGAGGGTCGATCCGGGATTTTCCGGGAAATACTGGACGCGCGTCCAAGTTCGGCATACGGTGGTCGCACCTCCAGTTCGGCCTCGCAGAATCGATACCCAGATGAGCCCCACGCACAGACCTCTCGCGGAACGCGTGCTCCGCCGCGTCATCCGCCTCATCGGGGCGGCACCGTCCCCGATCCAGCGACTGATCGCCGGGCCCCCGGTCCGGGTCGACGGGCAGCAGCTCGGCCTCGAAGCCCAGGTCGGCACCAGACTGTTGAACCTCGGGGTGTCCGAGACCTTCGAACAGATGCCGCTGGACCGGGGACGGGACCAGATCGCGGGCGAGGCCTTCGTCTTCGGTCACCAGACCCCCGTCGAGACCGTCCGTCCCCTCACCATCCCCGGTCCGAACGGCCCGATCCCGGCTCGCCTGTACCGGCCCGCGGGGATCGAGGGGCCGAGCGCCGCCCTGGTGTACCTCCACGGTGGCGGCTGGGTCCTGGGCGACCTCGACTCGGGCGACTCGGTGTCCCGCTTCCTCGCCGCCCACACCCCGCTGACCGTCATCTCGATCGACTACCGGCTGGCTCCGGAGCACCCGTTCCCCGCCGGCCTGGACGACGCCCTCGCGGCGTTCGGGCACGTCGTCGAGCACGCGGCGGAGTACGACCTCGACCCACGGGCGATCGCGATCGGGGGCGAGAGCGCGGGCGGGAACCTGGCCGCGGTGGTCGCCCTGCACCGCGCCCCCGGATGGACCCCGCCGGCCATGCAGGTCCTGTTCAACCCGGTCACGGACCTGTCCACCAAGCACCGGTCGTACGAGTTGTTCGGACGAGGGTTCTTCCTCACCGAGGCGCAGATGGACTGGTACAAGTCCCACTATCTCGCCGATCCCGAACAGGCCCTGGACCCGCGCGTCTCGCCACTGCTCGCCGGCGAGCTGGGCCACGCGCCCCCGGCCTACGTCGTGGTGGCCGGTTTCGACGTGCTCCGTGACGAGGGCGAACGCTACGCGGCCGCACTGGTCGAGGCGGGGGTCGACGTGACCCTCCGACGGCACAGCGGCCACGTGCACGGCCTGATCAACGCGACGGGAGTGGGACACGCCGCCCGGGACGCGCTGCTCGAGGCGGTCGGCGTCCTCCACACCAGGCTGGTCGCCCGGATCTCCCCCGCCACTGCCACTGCCACCGGCGCCGCCA
>NZ_JAALEB010000389.1:0-2167 GCF_014145165.1 Dietzia sp. Cai40
GCCGGCCAGCGCCGGGTCCGCCAGCTGCTCGACCGACCTCCCGTCCAGGGCGGACGCACCCTGCCCGGACGGGACGAACGCGTCCGGGTGGATCCGGCACGACTCGGCCAGGTCGACGACGCCCGGGGGGACGTCCACGCCGACCGCGGCCAGCGGGCGGCCCATCGGGTCGGTGGTCATGAGGAGCGTCTCGACATCGGTCGGGTGGCGTTCCAGGCGGTCGGCGGTGGTGATCACCGCCACGGCGTCGTCGGCCGGCCCGGTCCGCACCTCGGCCCCCGCCCACCAGACGCCCAGGAGCACCCCGGCGGTGAGCCAGTGGGCCGGCAGGTCGCACACCACGACGTCACCCGGGGCCACGCCCACCTCGTCCCGCAGGAGCCCGGCGATCTTGGCGGCCCAGTTGGCGGTGGAGGTCACGGACAGCTCGATCCGGGACGGTGCTCCGAGGTCGTAGTGCGTGACCAGCGGCGCGCCCGGGTCCGCTGCGAGGAGCGGCTGGAGCACGGTGTCTGCGGCGGTGTTCACGGGTCGTCCTCCGGACGGTCGGTCGGGTGCGGCTCGGTCAGTTCACACAGGGGACGTCCGAACCACCGGCGTCGAAGGTCGGACGCTGCGCGATCGACGGTGGCAACGGGGCGTAGGTGGTGGTCTCGGGGGAGTAGGACTCGGTCGCGGAGGCGTCCCCCGTGGGACCGCTGTAGTCCTCCGCCAGGACCACGCGGACCGCCCCGGGGGGCACCGCGGGATCCACCTGGACGGGCAACCCGCCCAGCGCGTCGGAGACCGCGAACGCCGAGGGGTCGTCGGCCGAACCGGCGGCGACGTGGGAGGTGTACGCCGCTGCCGGATCGGTGAGCAGGTCCCCGACGGCATACCCGAGTTCGGACAGGGAACCGGAGACCCGGGCCGCCAGACCGTCGATCGCGGTGGTGTTGACCACCGAGACGGTCACGGCGGCGGGGTCCACCCCCGGGGTGCCGGTCTGCTCCTGTTCCTCCTCCACGTCGTCGGTACTGGCGAATCCGCCGACGAACTCCGCGACCTGGTCGGGGTCGACGGTGACGATGGACTCGCCCCATTCGGTGAAGGAGTCGATGCTCGTGACCGGGATGGTCTCGAACCGCACGTTCCCGCCGCTGATGTCCTGGAGCTTCATCGCGAAGTCCACGAAGTCCCAGTTCTCGTCGATGACGAACGACCGTCGGGCCGCGTCGACGAGCGCTCCGAGCTTCGTCGGGTCCGCGAGGGTGCCGGCGGACAGGGTCTTCTTGACCAGCTGGGACATGAACGCCTGCTGGCGGACGATCCGGTCGAGGTCGCCCGCGGGCAGGTCGTGCCGCTGACGCACGAAGCTCAGGGCGTCGGAGCCGGACACGGTCTGGACCCCGGCCCGGAAGTTCGCGCCGGACAGCGGTTCGTCGACGTCCTCGTTCAGGCACACCGGCACGCCACCGACGGCGTCGGTGAGCAGGACGAATCCCAGCAACCCGATCTCGGCGTAGTGGTCGGCCTGCACGCCGGTGAGATCGCGGACGGTGTTGATCAGCCCGTTGCGGCCGGCCTGGACGGCGTCGCGTTGGTCCTGCTCGGTGAGCGCACCGTCGGGGTCGTTCGCCACGGCCTCGTCGAGGTACGTCTGCTTGTATCCGGCGTAGACACCGTTGATCTTGCTGCCCCCGATGTCCCGGGTCTCCACGTAGACGTCCCGGGGGACCGAGATCGCGGTGGCCGAGCTCCCGTCCTCCGGGATCCGGATGAGCAGGATCGTGTCCGTGTTCTCGCCCTCGTCCTCGCCGGTCCGGACGGTGGCGAGTTCCTCCTGGCTGAGCGCGTTGCCCTGGGCGTCGGTGCGGTTGTCCGTCCCCACCAGGAGGATGTCGACGGCGCCGTCGAGCCCGCCGTCCCCCACGTCGAGACCTCCGGCGGAGGACAGGTCGGAGCTCAGACCGTTGAACAGCGACCAGCCCACGCCGGTCACCAGGAGGCAGAACACGGATGCCAGAGCGGCGAGGGTGCGGGCGATCCGCGAGCCCAGCGGGCGGGAGGGGGTCGCGTGACGCCGACCGCGCCCGGGGGCGGGTGCGCGCCGGGGCGTCGCTGGTAGCTCGGCGCTCATCCACCGTCCTTGTCGTCGAATCGGGGCGGTCGGTCCGCTCTCGTGAGA
>NZ_JAALEB010000038.1:0-5683 GCF_014145165.1 Dietzia sp. Cai40
CCGGTCGGACCCCGGCGGGCAGCGGGTCCAGGCCGTTGCGGACCACCGCGATGCGGGCCGGGTCCACCCCCAGGTCGGCGAGCTCGTCCGCCGACGGCAGCGACACGGTGACGTACTGGCTGCCCGAGTGCACGCGCGGCGAGAGCCACGACTCGATCCACCAGCCGATCCTCGCGACCAGCCACCCGGCGACGGGCCACTGCTCGCGGTGGATGTGGTGGACCAGCACCACGACGGGCGCGGTGGTGGCGAGCCGGGCGAAGAAGGGGACGCCGTTCTGGGTGTCGACGACGACGTCGGGCTTCCGCAGCGCGCCGAGGGGCCCCAGCCCGAGGCGCCCGAGGAGCATCGCGCCCAGCGCACGCGGGTAGACGGTGAAGCGCCCGCCGCCCCTGCTGACCGTGACCCCGGGCCCGGTCGCGCCGGCTGTCCTGCCAGTCGGTCTCACCTCCGAGCGGGGCGCGCCGCGGGACCGGGAGGTCCGGTAGACGACGGTGTGTCCCGCGGCCGCCAGTCCGTCCGCGACGTGCTCCAGATACCGCTCGCTGCCGCCGCCCTGCGGATGGGTGCTGTCTCGCCAGCACAGCAGCAGGATTCGAGCCACGGCGCACACTGTACGCAGCGCGGGTCGGGCCCGGACCCGCCGGTATCGTCTGCGCTGTGACCCCACCTGCAGATCACCGGTCGAGCGCACTGCGTTCGGTGGCCCGCCGCGCCACCCTCGGGCGCTCGCTCGGGCTCCTGCGCTCGTTCCCCCTGGAGCAGTCCGATCCGGACGCCTTCTACTCCAGCCTGGCACGGGACACCGTCGAGCTGGTGGCGGACCTGTGGGCGGAGTCCGGGGACCGGCCCGGGGACCCGTCGGGGGGCGGGGCGGGTGACGCCGAGTCGTCGACGGTTACCGGGCACCCGGCAGGCGCCCGGCTCCCGGGGCTCACGGTGCTCGACGTGGGGGGAGGGCCCGGTTACTTCTCGGAGGCCTACGCCGCGGAGGGCGCCCGGTACGTCTCCGTGGAGCCCGACGTGGGGGAGATGTCCGCTGCCGGGCTGGACCAGTCGGGCTCGGTCCGGGGCAGCGGGATGTCGCTGCCCATCCGGTCGGATTCGGTGGACGTGTGCATCTCCTCCAACGTGGCCGAGCACGTGCCCGAGCCCTGGACGATGGCCGAGGAGATGCTCCGGGTGACGCGACCCGGTGGCCTCGTCGTGGTCTCCTACACCCTCTGGTACGGCCCGTTCGGCGGTCACGAGATGGGGATGACCCACTACCTCGGCGGGGAGCGCGCCCGGCGGATGTACGAACGCCGACACGGGCACGCGCCCAAGAACGTCTACGGCGAGTCGTTGTTCGAGGTGGGATGCGCGGAGGGCCTCGAGTGGGCGCGGGGGACGGCATCGGGCGAACTGCTGGCCGCCTTCCCCCGGTACCACCCGCGGTGGGCGTGGTGGCTGGTGCGCGTGCCGCTGGTCCGCGAGGTCCTCGTGTCGAACCTCGTGGTGGTGCTGCGGGCCCGGTGAGCGTCGCGGGCGGCGTGCGCGAGGCACCGGGCGGCGTGCGGCGTGCGGCGTGTGCGAGGGCCGCCCGGGGAGTCGGACACTCGTCTACGATCGTGGAACACGTTCTTGTTTTCTACCTCTCGGAGGTCCCCGTGGTCGTCGTCCATGACAAGCTCTTCTCCGGCACTCGCTGGACAGACCCCCTCTCCACCGGGGTTCTCGAGGTGACCTCCCCGGCCACGAACGCCGTCGTCGGGCGGGTGGCCGAGACCACCACGGAGGACGTCGACGAGATGGTCAGCCAGGCCCGGGACTCCTTCGAGTCGGGCGTGTGGCGGCTCACCCCGCCCGCCGAGCGCGGCGCGCTGATCGGCCGGGTCGCCGACATGCTCGAGGAACGCCAGGGCGAGGTCTGCCAGATCCTCTCCGACGAGATGGGCACCCCTCCCGGGACCGCCGCGATGATCCAGGTGACACCCACGCTCGGCGTGCTGCGGTACTACGCGAAGCTGGCCGCGGACTTCCCGTGGTCCGAGGTCCGGCACGGCGACTACGGCGCCTCGGTGGTCACCCGTCAGCCCGTCGGGGTGGTGGCCGCCGTCACCGCGTGGAACGTCCCGCTCTACCTCAACTCCGCCAAGCTCGGCCCGGCCCTGCTCTCGGGCAGCTCGGTGGTCCTCAAGCCGTCGTCCGCGACCCCGCTGTCCGCGCTGTGGCTGGCGGACCTGTTCCGCGAGGCCGGACTGCCCGAGGGTGTGCTGTCCGTGGTGACCGGCCCGAGCTCCGTGGGCGACCACCTGGTCTCGCACCCGGAGGTCGACAAGATCTCGTTCACCGGCTCCACGGGGGTCGGCAAGCACATCGCTGGGATCGCCGCGCAGAACCTCACCCGCTGCTCGCTCGAGCTCGGCGGCAAGAGCGCGGCGATCATCCTCGAGGACGCCGACATCGCCGCCAACGCCGGGACCATGGTGTTCTCCGCCCTGATGAACTCCGGCCAGGCGTGCGTGTCCCAGAACCGCATCCTCGCCCCGCGGTCGCGCTACGACGAGGTCGTGGAGGCCCTGGTCGAGAACGTCAAGGCCATGCCGGTCGGCGACCCGTCCGCCGAGGGCACCGCGTTCGGCCCGCTGGCCAACCACAAGCAGAAGGACAGCGTCGAGGGGTACATCCGCAAGGGTGTCGAGGAGGGCGCGACCATCGCCTACGGCGGCGGGAAGGTCGAGGGACTGCCCGCCGGCGTCGCCGAGGGTGCCTTCGTCCAGCCGACCGTGTTCACCGACGTCGACAACTCCATGACCATCGCCCAGGAGGAGATCTTCGGGCCCGTGCTCCAGGTCATCGCGTACGACACCGTCGACGAGGCCGTGCGGATCGCCAACGACTCCGAGTTCGGTCTGGCCGGAGCCGTGTACTCGGCCGACCCGGACGCCGCGCTCGCCGTGGCGCAGCGGGTGCGCACCGGCACCATGGGCATCAACTGGTACGCCTTCGACCCGAGCGCGCCGTTCGGCGGCTTCAAGAACTCCGGCCTCGGCCGCGAGAACGGACCCGAGGGGCTGGACGCCTACTGCGAGCTGCAGAGCGTGCTCATGCCGTTCGGATGGGAAGCGCCCGCGGGGTGAGCCCCGTCTGAGCGTGGTGGGGATCGCCCGGCCGGGCGGCCCCCACCACCCGGCACGACAGCGGCGCCGGACCCGATCACGGGTCCGGCGCCGCAGTGGTCCGGTCGGGGTGGAGCGGTCACTCCACGCGGTAGCCGACGCCCCGGACGGTGTGGACCTTGTTCTCACCGATCTTGCGGCGCAACGACCGGATGTAGACGTTGACGATGTTCGAACCGGGGTCGAAGTCCATACCCCACACGCTCTCGAGCAACTGCTCACGGCTGATGGTCTCGCCCTTGTTGCGCAGCAACATCTCCAGCAGCGAGTACTCGCGGTTCGTGAGTTCCTGGATCCGGCCGTCGACCTCGACCCGGCGGGTGCGGATGTCCAGGCGCATGCCGGCGTGCTCGAGGATGCCGGGGTCCTCCGACGCCTCGTGCTCGCGCAGGCGGAGCCGGATGCGGGCCAGCAGCTCCGGGACACGGAAGGGCTTGACCATGTAGTCGTTGGCCCCGGAGTCCAGTCCCTCGACGGTGTTCGCGACGCTGTCGCGGGCCGTGAGGATGATGACGGGAGCCGCGAACCCGCGGTCGCGCGCCTCGCGGAGCAGCGTCAGGCCGTCGATGTCCGGCAGGCCGATGTCCAGCAACATCAGATCGATGTCGGAGATGGTCGACAGGATGGACCGCGCGCTGTCCCCGTCCACCGCCTCGAGTGCGGTGTACTCGGCGCCGCCGAGTGCCTTGACCAGTACCGAGCGGATGAGGTCGTCATCCTCCACGACGAGCACATTCGTCATGCAACCCTCCTTCTAAGACAATGGAGTATTCCACGCGGAGCACGTGATTCGAGCGTGTCATCAGGTCGTGTCCCCGGGTGCGCCGGATCGCCGGTTCCGCTCGTACCGCCCCCTGCCGGATCGGCGGCGACGCTCGGGCCCCCGACCGACCGTGGGGGCGGCCTCGTCGAGGTCGGTGTCCACCTCGTCCCCGGCGTCGGAATCGAAGCTCGCGGGGACGTAGGGGACGGCGATGCAGAACGCGGCGCCCCCGCCCTTGGCGTTGAACGCGAACGCGCGGCCCCCGTGGGCCCGGGCGATCGTCGCGACGATCGCCAGGCCCAGCCCGGTTCCCCCGCGTCCGTCGCGGAGCTGACCGCGGGCGGTGTGGAACCGCTCGAAGATGGTCTCCTCCTCGCCGGGCGGGATCCCCGGGCCGCTGTCGCGCACCCACCACAGCAACCGGCGTCGGTAGTTCTCGCGATGCGGCGGGTCGGGCAGTGGGCCGACCGCCAGATCGTCGGTGACCGTCGGGTCCCCCGGGGCGATCACCCGGCAGCCGATCTCGATCAGGTCCCCCGGTCCGGTGAACCGCACGGCATTGGAGCAGAACTGGATGAGCGCCTGGGTGATCCGGTGCTGGTCCAGCAGGGCGACGTCCTCGGCGTACGGGAGCACCGACCACTCGCGGTCGGCGATCACGTCGATCTTCGCCTCGACGTCCAGAACCAGTTCCGCGACGTCGGTGGGGGCGGTCTGGAGGAAGTCGGGGCGGTCGGAGCGCGCCAGGGTGAGCAGGTCCTCGACGATGCGGGTCATCCGGGACAGCTCGTCCTGCATGATCCGGGTGGTCTCGGCCCGCTCCTGCGGATCCTCCGGCATGAGATCCAGGTTCCCCTGGACCACGGTCAGGGGCGTGCGGAGCTCGTGGCCGGCGTCGTCGAGGAACTCCCGCTGCGTCCGATAGGCCTCCTCCACGCGCTCGAGCATCGCGTTGACCGTGTCGGCCAGGGAGACGATCTCGTCCGGCCCGTCGACGGGGACCCGTCGTGACAGGTCCGCGGCCGAGATCGTCTCCGCGGCCTCACGGATCCTCCGGACGGGGACGATCATCCGGCCGGCCAGGAGCCAGGCGACGAGCGCGCTGAGGACGATGCCGCCGGCGCCGGTGCTCAGCAGGAGGTCGGCGACGCGACCGGTGTCCTCGCGGGTGGGTGCGTCACTGATCGCGACCACGATGTTGGCCGGCCCGGCCGGGCCGTCGACCTCGGCCTTCCGCCACCGCACGGTGCCGTCGATGACACCGGACCCCTCATCCGACACCAGCCCGATCCGTTGGATCTGGGACCGCATGGCCGGGGGGAACAGGGTGTCGTCGTCCGAGCTGAACCTCGAGAGCGTGAACTGCGTCCCCGAGGTGGTGGCGGTCCCCACGAGGAGCAGCTCGGCCGACGGGTACTGCTGCGCCAGATACGCGCGGATCAGCTGCTCGGTGGTGGGGTTCTCCGACTCGGCCGACGGCAGGATCCCCGCGTCCATGAACGTCGAGAAGTCCGCGGCCTCGCGGTTGAGACGGGCGTCGGTCGTCCGTTCGGCGGTGAGATGGAGCACCTGCAGCGTGAACAGCACCATGGCGGCGAACACGGCGGCAGAGGTGAGGGTGATTCCCAGCGTGATGCGCAGGCGCGCCGAGTACCACCATCGGACCGAGGGCGCTCTTCCCAGCCGCGGGGTCACTCCGGCGAGGAACGGGCGTAGGACCGCGAGGAGTCCCGGAGCGCCCCGTCGCTGCGCGGGTGTG
>NZ_JAALEB010000390.1:0-3615 GCF_014145165.1 Dietzia sp. Cai40
CGCGCGGCCGGACACCCCGCGTCCGCCGCCCGCTACATCGCGGCGCGGCCGCTGGAGGTGGCCGACAAGCTCGCCGACGGCGCCTACGACCTGCTCGTCGCCGATGTCCCGGATCACTCGGTCGCCCGGGTGGTGTCCCGCGCTCACCAACTGTTGCGTCCCGGCGGTGCGCTGGTCCTGATCGGTGAGCACGCACCGCTGCCGGAGGGCGCGGACCTGCCCGAACACGCACACGTCACCGTGCTGCCCGTCGGCGGCGGGCTGACCGTGGTCGCACTCTGAGCCCGCGCGCCCGGAGGCGGCGAACCCTGGACCGGACCCGGCTGGCGACTCAGCCGGGCAGCGACGTGACGGAGTTCTTGGACACGCTCACCACTCCGCCGGCACTGATCGGGAACCGGAGCCGGTCGCGCTCGTGATCCACGCCGATCACGTCGCCCGGGCCGATCGAGGAGTTCTTGTCCACGATCGCCCTGCGCACCACGGCGCCCCGACCGATGCGCACACCGGGCATCAGCACGCTGCCCTCCACCACGGCGCCGTCCTCGACCACCACGTTGTTCGAGACCACGGAGTTGCGCACGGTGGCCGCGGAGATGATCGTCCCCGCCCCCACCATCGACTCCTGGGACATGCCGCCGTTGACGAACTTGGCTGGCGGCAGATTGTCCTGCTGGGTCCGGATCGGCCACAGGTTGTTGTAGAGGTTGAACACCGGGTGCACTGAGACCAGGTCCACGTGGGCGTCGTAGAACGCGTCGATGGTCCCCACGTCACGCCAGTACCCCCGGTCGCGCTCCGTCTCGCCCGGGACCCGGTTGCGGGCGAAGTCGTAGACGTACGCGCGCTCCTGTTCCACCAGCGCGGGGATGATGTCCCCGCCCATGTCGTGGGTGGAATCCGGCTTCTCCGCGTCCGCCTTGAGGGCCGTGACGAGCGCATCCGTCGTGAAGATGTAGTTGCCCATCGAGGCGAACGTCGCATCCGGGTCGTCCGGCGTCCCCGGAGGATCGGAGGGCTTCTCGACCCAGTCCCGGATCAGGTCGTCGTCCCCCGCGTCGATGCAGCCGAAGGCGAAGGCCTCACTGCGGGGGACCCGGATCCCGGCGACCGTGACCGCGGCCCCCGTGGCGATGTGGTGGTCGAGCATCTGACGGGGGTCCATGCGGTAGACGTGATCGGCCCCGAAGACGACGATGTGGTCCGGCTTCTCGTCGTGGACCAGGTTCAGCGACTGCAGGATGGCGTCCGCCGACCCGGTGTACCACCGCGGTCCGAGCCGCTGCTGCGCGGGAACGGGGGTGATGTACTCGCCCCCCATCCCGCTCATGTGCCACACCTGGGAGATGTGCCGGTCGAGGGAGTGCGACTTGTACTGCGTGAGGACGCAGATCCGCATGAAACCGGCGTTGACGAGGTTGCTCAGGACGAAGTCGATCAACCTGTACGACCCGCCGAACGGCACCGCCGGTTTGGCGCGGTCCGCGGTGTGCGGGAAGAGGCGCTTGCCCTCGCCACCGGCGAGAACGATTGCTAGGACGTGCGGCTGGTTCCTCACCCCCCCACCGTAACGACTTCCGGGCCGTTGCCACGGACCATCACGGGACTTGCCCCCGCACCGCCCCGCGCCGACACCCCGTGGTCGGGCGGGGTTCACCCGCAACGGTCCCGTGCACGCCCCGGGGGGCTAGGTTGACCGGTGTGCGAGTAGCGATGATGACGAGGGAGTACCCACCGGAGGTCTACGGCGGGGCGGGGGTCCACGTGACCGAACTGGTGGCCACCCTGCGGCCGCTGTGCGAGGTCGACGTCCTGTGCATGGGCGCGGACCGCGACACCGCGCGGGCGTTCCGGCCCGATCCGGAGCTGGGCGAGGACGCCAACCCGGCGATCCGGACCCTCTCCGCCGGACTGCGCATGTGCGTGGCCGCGGAGGGGGCGGACATCGTCCACTCCCACACCTGGTACGCGGGCCTGGCCGGCCACCTCGCCGGGGAGCTCTACGGCATCCCCCACGTGGTGTCCGCGCACTCTCTCGAGCCCAGCCGACCCTGGAAGGCCGAGCAGCTCGGGGGCGGCTACCGCGTCTCGTCGTGGTCGGAGCGCAACGCCTTCGCCCACGCTGACGCCGTGGTCGCGGTGAGTGCACGGATGAAGGACGAGATCCTGCGCGTCTACCCCGAGGTCGATCCGGAGAAGATCCACGTGATCCTCAACGGCATCGACACCTCGGTGTGGTCACCGGTCGAGACGTTCGCCGGGGAGGACTCGGTCCTCCGGCGGCACGGTGTCGACCCGGACCGACCGATCGTGGCGTTCGTCGGTCGCATCACACGTCAGAAGGGAGTGCCCCACCTGGTCCGCGCGGCCCGAGATTTCCACCCGGACGCCCAGCTCGTGCTCTGTGCGGGTGCCCCGGACACCCCGGAGATCGCGGCCGAGATGGAATCACTGGTCGCCGACCTGCAGTCCACCCGGGACGGCGTCTTCTGGCTCCGCGACATGCTGCCGCGCGCGGAGGTCATCGAGATCCTCTCCGCCGCCACGGTGTTCGCGTGCCCGTCGGTGTACGAACCCCTCGGGATCGTCAACCTCGAGGCCATGGCCTGCGACACCGCCGTCGTCGCCTCCGATGTCGGCGGGATCCCGGAGGTCGTCGTCGACGGCGAGACCGGCACGCTCGTCCACTACGACGAGTCGGACCCGGACGCCTTCGAGGCCGGTCTCGCGGCCGCGGTCAACGAACTCGTCGTCGATCCGGGCAAGGCCGCCGCGTACGGCCGTGCCGGGCAGGAGCGGGCCCGGACGCGGTTCGCGTGGGAGGCGATCGCCGAGCAGACCCACGCGATGTACGCCTCACTCCTGTAGAGCGCCTACCTCCTGTAGAGCGCCTCACTCGTGTAGAGCGCCTCACTCGTGTAGAGCGCGTCACTCCTGCAGAGACCTGCGGAACGTCCGCACCTCGACGTGGACGCGGACCGGGCCGTCGCCGGACCCGATGGCCCGCTCGACCCCGGCCCGACCCAGGTGGACTCCACTGGGGCCCATGAGGGCCAGGTCCGCGGCGATCGCGGCGGGAACCGTGGTGGTGACGTCGACCACCCGGACCGGACCGGGGTCGAACCCGGCGGCCAGGTGCGTGTCCAGGCGCTCGGCCTTGTCCGCCGCGGGTGCGAGCATCCCGACCCGCGACCGCAGGGGCTCGAGATGACCCGGGCCCGGCACCGCGACGACGAGAGTCCCGCCCGGGCGGAGGACCCGAGCGAACTCGGCGGGGTTCCTCGGCGCGAAGACCACCTGGACCAGGTCGACACCGGCGTCCCGGAGGGGAAGACCGTCCCAGGTGTCGACGACCAACGCCGCGACGAGGGGATTGACGCGGGCCAGCCGGCGCGCGGCGGCCACCGAGAGCTCCGTGCCGATCCCGAGTGGCTCCCCGACCGCCTCCATGGCGTCCCCACCCGGCGCGACCCTCCGGTGCAGCGCGTCGACGACACGGTCGAGGTAGAACCCCGTCCCGGCCCCGGCGTCCAGGAGCACGGGGCGGGCGACCGCGCCGACCGCACCGGTCGCCACCTCGGCCAGGGCGTCGGCGACCCCGTCGAACACCCCGTG
>NZ_JAALEB010000391.1:0-3153 GCF_014145165.1 Dietzia sp. Cai40
CGGCGCCCCCGAGCGCGCGGCGGCGGGCGGACCCCCACCGGGCATCGTGGCCAGTCGGCGACGCAGCTCAGCGACGCGGTCCGCCGTGCCGAGGCCGGACAGATCAACGACAGAGGTGCCCACTACCATCACCACCAACTCCCACCCCGGACGACACGCCGCCAACCGCTCGGATCGAACTATTTTTCGATCACGGGGAACAGTGAACACCACGAGCCCGACACAGTGCAAGAACACCTGTTCGAACGGGGTTCTCCTCGTCGTCGTCCCCCGTCGTTCACCCGGAGCATCTACCCTCGGTGACCATGAAGGCCTCCATCGGGAACCGCATCGTGCTCATCGGCGCCGGGGACGTGGGCATCGCCTACGGTTACGCGCTCGTCAACCAGGGCCTGGCCGACCACCTGTCCATCATCGACATCGACCACGACAAACTGGTCGGCGAGGTCATGGACCTCAACCACGGCGTCGTGTGGGCCCCCTCCCCCACCCTCGTCACGGAGGGCACCTACGACGACTGTGCGGACGCCACGATGGTGGTGATCTGCGCCGGCGCCGCCCAGCGCCCCGGCGAGACGCGGCTCGACCTGGTCGGCAGGAACATGGCGATCTTCGAGGGGATCGTCGGCGATGTCATGGCGACCGGCTTCGACGGCATCCTGCTCGTGGCCACCAACCCGGTCGACATCCTCGCCCAGGCCTCGTGGCGCTACTCCGGCCTGCCCTCCGCGCAGGTCATCGGCTCCGGAACGATCCTCGACTCCGCGCGCTTCCGGTTCATGCTGGGCGAGTACTACGACGTCGCCCCGATGAGCGTGCACGCCTCGATCATCGGCGAACACGGCGACACCGAGCTACCGGTCTTCTCGTCGGCCAACGTCTCCGGGGTGCCACTGCGTCGGGATCTCGACGGGGACCCGGCCACGCGGGAACGGCTGGCCCAGATCTTCACGGAGACCAGGGACGCCGCCTACCGGATCATCGACTCCAAGGGGTCCACCAGCTACGGCATCGGCATGGGGCTCGCCCGCATCACGCGCGCCGTCCTGCGCAACGAACAGGTGTCGCTACCGGTCTCCACGTTGCTGCGGGGCGAGTACGGCCAGGACGGGATCTTCATCGGCGTCCCCGCGGTGATCGGCCGGACCGGCGTACAGCGCGTGGTGGAGCTGGAACTCGACGCCACCGAGACCGAACAGTTCGCCCGCAGCGCGTCTGCGCTGCGGGCGGTGTCGGAGCAGTTCGAGATACTGCGCTGAGTCAGGGGGTCGCGGGGGGATCGCTGGCCGGGAACGACTCGTCGCCCCACTCGTCGGCGACCGCGTCGTCGTGGTCATACCGGGCCTTGTCCGCGGGCTCCTCGGAATGCTGGCCGATGCGGTCAGGGTTCTGCGGACTCGTCATGATTCATCCTCCTGCCGCCGTACGGGGCGTGCGGCGATACTCAGATTACCGGAGACCACCGACCCCGACCGCGACGGAGAGAACACCATCGCGCTCACCCCGGGAACAGGAGAGGGCGCCATGCACAGCACCGACTACACCGACACACTGATCCTGCCCGCGGCCGACACCCGGGCCGAGACGGCCACGGCGCCGCCCGCGGGGAGACGCTCGATCGCCGAGTTGCAGTACGAGAGGCTCTCGGGTGCGGACTACACCTGGACGAGCGACGATCTGATCTTCGACGTCCACTGCGCTCGCAAGGGCATCGGGGAGGCCGACCGCGCGGCCGAACGCGAGCGGTTCTTCTCCAAGGGCCAACCGTGCCTGCGCACCTCCCCGCTGACCAAGACGTACGGCTGGGCGATGCACTTCGACTCCGGCGGGAGGATCGCGCTGCTGCCCATGGGGTCGGACCGTCTGGCCGAACTGCAGGCCGACCCGTCCGTGACGATCAGGACCGCCATGAAGAGTTCCCGCTAGCCCGGCTCGACGTCCGGCAGGGAGCGCAGCCACCCGAGCACCGGGTCGCAGATGACCCGGGCGAACTCCTCGTACCCGGCGGGGCCGGGGTGTGCCCCGTCGCCGGCGGTGACCTCGCGCATCCACGCGCCGCCGGGCCGCAGTGAATCGAAGGTCGGAACGAACGGCACCCCGGCCTCCGCGCACACCGCGGCCATGGCCGCGGCACGGGCGGCGATCCGCTCGTTGACCTGCTCCCACATGACCGGTGGCGGCCCCACCACCAGGAACCGCCCCTCGGGAGCACGGGCGATCATCCCCCGCAGGGCCGAGACCGTGCCCGCCTCCTCGACACGGAGGGCACCCTCGTGCTCCATCACGTCGTTGACGCCGAACTCCGCGATCACCGCCGTGGTCGGGAACGCGGCCCGTCGGCGGTCGACCTCGTCCCAACGGTCCAGGATCATCTCGGAGGTGTCCCCGCCGATCCCCGCGACGGTGGTGTGGAGGCTCAGACCCGCCCCGGCACCCTCCTCGACCAGGTGCGCGGTCCACCCCCGGCCGGTCTCGTCGCCGTACCCGGCCACGAAGGAGTCACCGATGATGCAGACGGGGAGGTCGCGCGGTTCGCTCACGACGCCACGGTAGCTGGCCGGCGTCAACGTCAAGAGCGTTCCGCACACCCCACTCCGGGCAGATGTGTGCGGAACGCTCTTCGCGACGACACGGCACCGAGGGTGGGGGCGGCGTGCGTCAGTCCAGGTGACGGGACTGCGCCCAGCGGGTGAGCGCGTGCCGGTTGGACTGCTGGGTCTTGCGCAGCACGTTGGAGGCGTGCGTCTCCACCGTCTTGACCGAGATGAACAGCTTCTCCGCGATCTCCTTGTAGGTGTACCCGCGTGCCAACAACCGCAGCACCTCCTTCTCCCGCGGAGTGAGGGAGTCGACCTCCGGGTCGTGGACGGGCTCACCCCGCTCCTCCGGCCCGGGAGCGGCGCGGGCGAACGCGTCCAGGACGAACCCGGCCAGGCGCGGGGAGAACACAGCGTCCCCGTCGGCCACGCGGCGCACGGCGTCGGCGAGCTCCCCACCGGAGATGGTCTTGGTGACGTATCCGCGCGCGCCGCCGCGGATCACGGCGATCACGTCCTCCGCGGCGTCCGAGACACTCAGTGCGAGGAAGGTCGACACGGGCGCGTCGGCCGTGCCGGAGGTGGCGGGGGCGCCGGAGGTGGCGGGGGCGCCGGA
>NZ_JAALEB010000392.1:0-5696 GCF_014145165.1 Dietzia sp. Cai40
GCGAGACCGCCGGCCTGATCGCCGACGCGACAGAGCTGCCCACCCGGGCCGTGCCGGGGGTGTACGAGGTACAGGCCGGACAGTACGAGATGAGGACCGGCACCGAGGCGCTGCTGGCGTACAACCGGCTCGTGCGGGACTGGCTGGAGCACGGTGACCTCTCCTCGTGCCTGCCGGGGGGAGAGAGCGCGCTGGACGTGCAGGAACGCGCGATGCCGTTGGTGACGGAGCTCCGCGAGAGCCACCTCGACAACGGTATCGACGTGGTGTTGGTGGTGCACGGCACCCTCATGCGGATGATCGCGGTGTTCGCCGGCGCCGTCCCCTCACAGTGGGCGCTGGTCAACCGGATCCCCAACTGCGGGGTCATCGAGTTGGCGCCGGACCGCGGTGGGTGGTCCTGTGAGCGGTGGGGCGACCACCTCGGACGCCCGCCGTTCTGACCGGCGGTGCGCCGGGCCGACCACCTTTCGCGCCCCGTCCTCCCCTCTGTTCGTGAACTGACCACTCCGACCAGAAGTCGCGCTCTAGTGTCAGACCCACCATGACCCTCAGCCCCGACATCCTCGCCGTCGCCCTCAAGACCGCGACGTCGTACGTCGTCAACGCGATCGAGGTCCTGCGTTTCGGCGGTCTCCAGACCGACGAGGAGTTCTCGCCGTTCGAGATCGCCACCCGTCGGCCGATGTTCCGGCTGCGCCGCTACTACGCGCCGGTGGCGGGGGTCGCGGAGCACGGACGTGTCGGCGGTGATGCGGAAGAGAGACCGCGCCCGCCGATCGTGCTCGTGCCCCCCATGATGATCTCCGCCGACGTCTGGGACGTCTCCCCGTCGACGAGCGCGGTGGCCGCGCTGCACGCGGCCGGCATGGATCCCTGGGTGATCGACTTCGGCTCCCCGGACCTCGAGGACGGCGGACTCGAACGCACCCTCACCGACCACGTGGTCGCCGTGAGCGACGCCGTCGACCTCGTCACCGCGGCCACGGGTCGCTCGGTGCATCTCGCCGGGTACAGCCAGGGTGGCATGTTCTGCTATCAGGCCGCGGCATACCGGCGCTCGCGCGACCTCGAGAGCGTCGTGACGTTCGGCGCGCCCGTCGACGTCCGCGGTAACGCCCCGCTCGGCGTACCCGAGGACCTGATCGTGAACGTCGCCCGCTTCGTCGCCGACCACGTCTTCAGCGATCGCTCGCTCCCCGGGTGGATGGCCTCGGCCGGGTTCCGTCTGCTCGACCCGATCAAGACCGCGCGTGCGCAGGTGGGTTTCCTTCGTCAACTCCACGACCGCGAGGCGCTGATCGGACACGAGCGGCAGCGCCGCTTTCTCGGCGGCGAGGGATTCGTCGCGTGGTCCGGACCGGCGATCGTCGACGTGCTCCACCAGGTGATCATCCAGAATCGGATGATGGTCGGCGGCTTCGTCGTCGGAGATCACGTCGTGTCCCTGGCCGACATCACCTGTCCCGTCCTCGCGGTGCTCGGGGAAGTCGACGAGATCGGCGTCCCGGCGGGCGTCCGGAAGATCGCGGCCGTCGCCCCCGGCGCGGACGTCTTCGAGTTCCCGGTCCGCGCCGGGCATTTCGGACTCGTCGTCGGCTCGACCGCCTCCTCGCTGACATGGCCTGCCGTCGCCGACTGGATCGACTGGAGAGAAGGCACCGGAGATCGTCCGAAGGGCATCGTCGAGGTCGGGCCCGACTCCGGTGGTGACCCGTCTCCGGGCACGGCGGTGATGCTCGCGACGGAAGGGGCGACGCAGATCGCCGGGGTGGGGGTCGGTGTGGTGCGCGGTGCCGGCCACCTCGCCGTGGGCACTCTGCGGACGACGCGGGCCCTGGGATACGAGGCGCTGCACGCCGCGCCGCGCCTGGTGCGACTGGGGCAGATCCAGACGGGGACACGCATCTCGTTCGCCAAGATCATGGCCGAGCGTGCGCGGACGCAGCCTGATGACGCGTGCTTCCTGTTCTCCGACCGCGTCCACACGTACTCGGCCGTCGACGCCCGGATCACGAACGTGGTGAGGGGGATGATCGAGGTCGGGGTGCGCCAGGGCGACCACATCGGTGTGCTCATGGAGACCCGGCCCTCGGCGCTGGTCGCGATCGCCGCGCTGTCGCGTCTCGGCGCCGTGGCCGTGGCGTTGCCCCCGTCCCGGGATCTGGCCGAACTGTTGACGCTCAGTTCCGTGTCCGAGGTGGTCGTCGACCCGGAGCACGCCGCCAGGGTCACCGACGCCGGGGCGCGGGCGCTCGTCCTCGGCGGCGGCGCGGACCGCGACCTGCCCGGAGACCTCGGCGCAGGGCTGGTCGACCTCGAACGCATCGACCCCGATGCGGTCGAGCTGCCCCGCTGGTACGTGCCGGACCCCGGCCGCGCCGGCGACCTCGCCTTCGTCGTCTTCACCCGCTCGACGGGAGCATGGCAGACCAAGCTCGTGACCAACCACCGGTGGGCGCTCTCCGCGTTCGGCACCGCCAGCGCCGCGCGCCTGACCGCCGCGTCGACGGTGTACTGCCTCAGTCCACTCCATCACCCGTCCGGTCTGCTCACCGCCGTCGGCGGGGCCGTGGCCGCCGGGTCCCGGATCGCGCTGTCGCGCGGATTCGACCCTGCGACCTTCGACGAGGAGATCCGCCGCTACGGGGTCACGGCCGTGTCCTACACGTGGGCGATGATGCGCGAGCTGGTCCGTCGGCCGGTGCATCCGGGCGAGACCCTCCCGGCGATCCCGCTCTTCATGGGATCGGGCATGCCCCGCGGGGTGTGGCGGCGGCTGCTGGACCGCTACCCGGGGACCCGGGTCCTCGAGTTCTACTCCGGCACCGAGGTCGACGTCGTCCTCGCCAATCTCTCGACGACCAAGCAAGGCGCGCGCGGCCGTCCGCTGCCCGGCACCGCCGAGGTGCGGCTCGTCGAGGTCGACCCCGACTCGGGCGCGATCAGGACCGGTCCCGGTGGCTACGCCGTGCCGAGCGGGGTCGGCGCGCCCGGCGTGCTCCTCACCCGGCCCCGTCTCCGGGTGGACGCCTCCGTTCGCCGGCTGCGCGGGGTGTTCCGTCGGGGCGACACGTGGGTGTCCACCGACGACATCTTCGAGCGTGACCGGGACGGTGACTACTGGCAGCTCGGCCAGGCGAGCACGGTGGTCCGCACGGCGCACGGCCCGGTGTTCCCGATCCAGGTCGCCGACGCGCTCGGGGATCTGCCCGAGGTCGACCTCGCCGTGCTGTACGGCGTGTCCGCTGCCACGGGTCCGGTCGCCGTCGCCGCGGTGAGCCGGTGGGGCTCCACGGCGATCACCGCGGCCGACGTCGGTGGCGCACTCGCCTCGGTCCCGCCCACCGGCCGACCGGATATCGTCCACGTCGTCGACGACATCCCGGTGACGAACTGGTATCGGCCGGACGCCACCGGATTCGCCGCCCGGGGCCTGCCGAAGGCCGGCCCGCGAACCTGGATCCGCGATCCCGGTACAGGCGGGTACGTGCGGCTGACCAAGGCGGTGCGGGACGGGCTGGTCACGTCGGACCAGCTGTGATGCCCAGGTCCGGTCACGTCGGACCAGCTGTGATGCCCAGGTCCGGTCAGCCCCAGCCGAGGGCGTGCAGGGTGTGCTCCTCGATCCCGAAGTGGTGGGCGATCTCGTGGATGACCGTCACCGCCACCTCGTGGACCAACTGCTCCTCGGTGGAGCAGAAGTCGCACAGCGCACCCCGGTAGATCGTGATCGTGTCGGGCAGGAAACCCGAGTAGGTGGTGTCACGCTCGGTCAATGCCACGCCCTCGTACAGGCCCAGGAGGCCCGGTTCCTCAGGATGGCGATCGGCGATGAGGACCACCACGTTGTCCATCGCGGCGAACAACGCGTCCGGCACGGAGTCCAGCGCGTCGTCGACGAGCGACTCGAACCGAGACTCCGCCACGACGATGCTCACGGCGTGCCCCCGGGGATCGGAACGGATACGGTCCCGGGATCCGGGTCGGTCGGCGTCCCGGGGGTCCCCTGGCCGACCCCGGGTGGCGGGACCTCGGTCGTGGTGGGCGCCACCGGGGTGGAGCCGTCGATCAACACGCCCTGCCGCGCGGACCCCCGCAGCACCGCGAACGGCCCGGGGTCGGCGGCCCTCATCAGTCCGCAGTTGACGGTGCGGCTCCCGGTCGCCCACGAGATCTGCGAGATCGGGTTGACGAGCGTGGAGATGAGGGTGGTCCGCCGCAGGGCCTCCCCGTCACCCAGGTAGGCGGTCCCCGCTGCCAGGCAGGCGTCCGCGGTGAGCTCGGCCTGCACCCTCGGCTCAGGCGGGGCGGGCTCCTCCGGGAAGAGTCCGGAGACGTCGACGTCGGAGACCACCTCGATCGCGTGGTCCTCCGAACACGGCACCGGCGCACCGGGCAGACCCTCGTCGGTGAACCCCAGGCAGGTGCCGGGGTCCCACCGTCGGTGCTGGTCGGCCTCCGCGAACACCCCTGTCGAGGTGGTCGACCGGCCGTTGAGTTCGGCCGCGGCGACGCCGCACAACACGGTGTGGTCGCCCTTGGCCCAGCCCTCCTCGGACGGGGGGACGACCAGCCCGGTGAAACGACCCGCCGGGTCGACCTCGCGGCCCCCCGCGTAGCGGGTGATCAGCGGCAAGCAGCGATCGGTGCCGATCGGGACCAACCTCGAGTTGTCCGGGAGCGGGGTGTTCTCGCCGAACCCGGGTACCCCGGAGAGGTCGATGCGGCCGGCGACCTCGAAGCGGTGGGGCTCCGCGCAGTCGACGGTCGTGAACGCGGTGACGCGGTCGGCCGCGTCGACCTGCCAGGTCAGGCACGTTCCCGGGGCCGCGTTCGCGTAGGCGGGCCCGGACAGCGTCCTCGGGTCGACCTGCGGGACGATGGCCGCGATCCGTTCCGCCGTCGCGGAGTTCGGATCCCCCATGGCCGAGGCCATGAGTCCACCGGTGATCGCCCCGCCGGACAGGATCGCGACGAGTGAGGCCATGACCGCGCCCCGGGTCCGGAGCAGTGACCGGCCCGGGTGTGGTGATCGCGAGGAGGTGATCATCGCATCCATGATGCCGCAACTTCGCCGCCCCGATAGGATTCAGGGCATGAGCGGACAGAACCGAGACGAGGCCGGCGGCCCGGACAGCGGAACCCGCGCGCCGCGCGAGGGGGTCGACCCGGAGGTCCTCGAGTTCGCACAGATGCTCTTCCAGCTCGCCCGGGACGGCGAGACCGAACGCCTGGCCGCCTACGTCGACGCTGGGGTGAGCCCGGACCTGACGAACGAGCGCGGTGACACGCTGCTCATGTTGGCCGCCTACAACGGGCATCCCGACACCGTCCGGGCGCTGCTCGCCCGCGGCGCGGATGTCGACCGCGCGAACGACCGCGGGCAGACCCCGCTCGCGGGGGCGGTGTTCAAGGGGTACGGCGAGGTGGTCCGGGTGCTGTTCGAGGGCGGTGCGGACCCCAACGGGGGGACGCCCACCGCGGTCGACACCGCCCGGATGTTCGAGAAGGACGCCTTCCTCGAACTCTTCGGCGTCTAGTTCGGGTGGTGGGACGGGGCCGCTAGGCTGGTCGCCGTGATCGATCTCAGGCTCCTCCGCGAGAACCCCGACCTCGTCCGCGATTCCCAGCGCACCCGCGGCGAGGACCCCTCGCTGGTCGACCGGCTGCTGGCCGCCGACGAGGCCCGCCGG
>NZ_JAALEB010000393.1:0-4757 GCF_014145165.1 Dietzia sp. Cai40
GCAGGGCCCGGCCACCCTGGATGGTGGCCGGGCCCTGCCGCGGTGCGTCAGAGCCGATCGTGCCGGCTCAGAGGGACGGAAGAAGGGTCGGCACCAGGGTCGGCGCGTCGCCCGACGATCCGAAGACCGGACTGAGGCCCGCGAGCGAACCGAGGACCGTGTCCAGGTCGTCGAGCGACCCGTCAACGGTGTCGTCGTCCTCCACCGTGCACTCACCGGCCTCGGAGACGGCGGTGCGCAGACCGACCCCTGCGGTGGCCGCGTCGTCGGCCCACAGGAACCTGACCCGCTCGGTGGTGCCGGTGGCGCCTCCCAGGAGGCACTCGACGGTCTCGCGGTGGGAGGCGAAACCCTCGTTGGCGAGGTTGGGCATGCCGACCGGCCGGGCGTAGAGGGTGCCGTCGGTGACGAACCCGGTCCCGTCGAAGGTCATCTCGACCGAGCGTCCCTCGCAGACCTCGTCACACAGCACCCGCAGGACGCCGGACACCTCGTCGTGGTCGAGCGCCATCACGCCCGTGAACGGTGAGGTGTACGTCTGCATCTCGGTCACCGCACCTCCGTCACCCAGCCGCACGAAGTGGACCTTCCCGGTCCCCTCGACGCCCACGGCGAAGGCTCCGCCGAACGCCTCGGGGAGGTATTCGATGGCCTCGAGGCCGGCGTTCGCGCCGATCGGCCCGGTGAGGGAGGTCAGCGAGTACTCGTCCGTGGCGCTGAGCGTGCCGGAATCGCGGTCGGTGGGCAGGACGAAGCGCAGGATCGAGGGGCAACTGGTGCTGCCGGCGTCGTTGTTGCGCTCGGTGGCCACGTAGATCACGCCGTCCGGCCCCACGGTGACGCCCTCGGAATCGGGTAGGCCCGAACCGTCGGGGTAGGTGAGGACGAAGGTGCGGGCGAGCGAGTAGGTGCCTGCACTGTGGTCGTGGGCCAGGACGTACAGCGTGCCGGTGCCGTTGTTCACCACGTAGGCGGTGCCGTCGGCCGCGATGTCGACGCCCGACATGTCGTCGTCCTCGGCGAAGGCGCCACCGAGCGCGACGGGGGTGATCGTCAGCGGGTCGAAGGGCCAGGGCGACGTCACCACGCTGGTGGCGGGTATCGCCAGCGCCGCGCCGGCGGCGAGGGCGACCGTGAGGACGCCTGAGCTGATGGTCCGTGAGCGCATCGGGGGCCTTTCCTGGGCAATGACTGAGTGACTGACCAGGTGCCCGTAGGAGGGTCGGGTGCCGGGTCCGTGTCCGGTAGGTGGCGACGAGCTGAACGTTTACCGCTGACCGTCTGCTGCTGTCGGCCGCCGGACACCGCCAGGTGGGCCCGGCCCGAACTGATGGAACCGAGCAGCCCCTCCGAACCGTCGAACCGATCGGAAGAACCGGGAGAGGACCGACATGCGATCAACGACGAGGCGGGGAGACGAGTGACCACACCACAACCGGGACGTGCCCGCAGGTCGCAGAGATGGGATCCGCTGTCGCCGTCCTATGCCATCCCGATGGTCGTACTGCTGCTCCTGTGCGCGGTGGGTGTCTCGGTCGGAGCGTGGAGGAGTGTGTTCCCGACCGAGGGCAGCCTGCGTCCGGAGGAACTCCCCGCTCACTTCATGCTGCTCACCCTGAGCCTGATGCTCTTCCTGGCGGCCGAGCTTTCAGGATCCGTGCAACTCTGGCGAACGAGGTGGAGCGAACGGACCATCACGACGTGCATCGCGTCGATCCGTGGCCTCATCGCCGCGTACGGTGTGGCGTCCACGGTGGTGTTCGCTCTCGCCGCAGGGTCGGCGTGGGCGTGGAGCGCCGTCATCCCCGTCGCGTTCATCGCCTACGTCGTGCGTATGGAGATCGGACTGCGAGAGCAGATCGGACCTCCTCAGACCGAGGCACGGCTACTGCCGGGCCAGGCTCACCAGGAAGTCGATCGTTCCGGACGTTTCCACGGCGACAAAGCCGAGGCTCGGCGGCTCGACCCCGACCTCGGCCCAGGTGAGGGGGACCGCGCCGGAGGCGATCAGGGCGTCGCCCGTCCGTAGGACGGTCACCTCAATGTCCTCACGGACGGTCGTGCCCTTGATCGTCAGCTCGACCACCATCGGGATCGACACCGTTGTGCCGTCCGACGGCACCGCAGCCAGATCCACGGGTTCGGCCACGGTGAGTGTCGCCGAGGGATGGGACCCGGCATCGAGGATCTGGGGTGAGCGGGCCTGGGCGTCGCGCTGGTCGATGTCCGTCTCGATTCCCGCCACCTGCACGTCGAACGATGCGGACTCCAGGGTGGTCCCGGACACGACCGCCCGGCCGCTCACCTGGTCGGTGCTGCCGACGACGGTGACCGGCTCCCCGCGCAGGATCTCGTTGACCGTGTACCCGGCAGTCGTCTCGTTGGGCGCGGTCCCCGGCACCACCACCCACGTGCCCTCCAGGGTGCCGGTCGCCTCCTCGGCTCCGTCGACGGAGACGGTCGCGGCCGGCGCGTCGTCACCTCCACGCACGGCTTTGTAGAGGTAGGGCGCCGCGATCAGCGCGACGACGACGATGACGACGACAGCGCCGATGATCCAGGGGAGTCTCCGCATGGGACGAGCTTAGGAACTCCGGCGAGGTGGGCGGATGAGTATCGACCGAAGATCACGCCGACGTCAGGTCACGCCGTAGCCGCTACACCACCCCGAGCTCGCGGGCCCTGGCCACCGCGGCCGTCCGGGACGTCACACCGAGTTTGTCGAAGACGTGCACGAGGTGCGTCTTGACCGTCGCCTCCGACACGTTCAGGGACGCCGCGACCTGCCGATTGGTCTCGCCCGTCGCCACCGCCCGCAACACGTCCACCTCGCGATCGGTCAGCACCGGCCGTGGGTCGCGCAGCCGGTTCATCAGAGTGGCGGCGACGGTGGGGGAGAGCGCGCTCTCCCCGGCCGCCGCGGCGCGGACGGCGGCCAGCAGCTCGTCGGGACCGGCGTCCTTGAGGAGGTAGCCGCAGGCCCCCGCCTCGATCGCCCCGATGATGTCCGCATCGGTGTCGTGGCTGGTCAGGACCAGGACCTGCGGTGGTGACCCGAGTGCGCGGAGTCGCCGGGTCGCCCTGACCCCCGCGGAGGCGTCACCCGCGAAGCGCAGGTCCATGAGCACCACGTCCACGTCGCCGATCCGCGCCCGCTCGACAGCGCCGTCAGCGGTGGGGACGTCGGCCACCACCTCGATGGCGGGGTCCGACGCGACCAACGCGCGAAGGCCTGTCCGGACCACCGCGTGATCGTCCGCGATCAGAACGCGCACGCTCGTCGTCGTCATGTCCCCGAGCCTCCCACCACCGTCGGGAGCACGGCGCGGATCGTGGTCCCCGCGCCGGTCTCGGAGCTCACGTCGAACTCTCCTCCCAGCCCGGACACCCGACGCGCCATCCCGTCCAGACCGAACGATGCGGTGGGCCGCGGCGCGGCCACGTCGAAACCCCGACCGTCATCGCGCACCTCGAGCGCGACCGCGGTGGATGACCCGGTCAGCGTCACCTCGACCCTCGAGGGTGAGGCGTGTGTGACCGCGTTCGCCAACGCCTCCTGCGCCACGCGGACGAGCACGGCGGCGACCTCGGGGGGAGGGTCGACCTCGAGGGAGCAGTCCGCGGTCACCTCGATCCCCGGATGCTCCGCGCGGGTCCGCTCCGCGACGCGGCCCAGTGCGCCCGCGAGCGACACGCCGTCGAGCGGAGCGGGGCGTAGCGCGGCGATCAGGCGGCGGGTCTCGGTGAGGTTCTCGCCGGCCACCTCTCGCGCGAGGCGGGTCTGGTCGACTGCCGGGTGCGAGGGGTCCGCGCGCTCGACGGCGTGCAGCAACATCCCGATGCTCGCGAGCCCCTGGGCGACGGTGTCGTGGATCTCGCCGGCAAGGCGGGCCCGCTCGGCTTCGCGGCCCACCTCGCGCTGGTGTCGAGCCAGCTCGGAGCGGGTCCTGACCAGCTCGGCGATCACCTCCCGCCGTGCCCGGGACTCCCGGTCGAGCGCCCGGACACCGGTGCCCAGGCCCACCGCGACGAGCGCCCCCACCGCGGGGCCCACGACCCCGGCGGGGGTGAACCCCCCGTGCATCCCCAGAGCCATCACCGCCACGGTTGCGAGTGCCGCGACCGCCGCGACCCCGGCCCACACGGGCAGGAGGAACTGGGCCAGGAAGAACAGCGGGAACGCCAGGTAGGCGGCCTCCGGCACCCGGACCACCAGGACCGACCACAGCGCCAACACCGCGGCGAGCCACCACAGCCTCGTGGTCCGGCCGGTTCCGTGCAGGTGGTCCCACACGGTCCCCGCCAGGTACACGACGGTGAATCCGACCGCGGCCGCCACCGCCACGAGGTCCGGTTCGCCGGCGGTGTCCCGGTGCGCGCTGACCAGAGTGAACGCGAGCAGGGCCGCCACGAGGGTGTGCAGGGCCACCTGGAGCTGGGTGAAGACCGCGCGCACCGCGGCCGACTCGGGAGGCAGCTCTGCGCTCGCTCGGGGGCGGGAAGGGCCGGTCACCCGGTCGACGCTAGCCGTTGCCGTCGCCCCGGGCATCCATCGAAGGATGGATGCGGCGATCGACCGTCCGGGTGCGCGAGACCATCCGCTCGGGCGATTCGGGAGACCCGGCCGGCGACGAACCTGGACGCATACCACCACGAGAGGACCCCCATGTTCTTCGCTCTCCGCGACCTGCGCACCGCGCGGGGCCGCTTCGCGCTCATCACGGGCGTCGTACTGCTGCTGTCCGTACTGGTCGCCG